>CAXGRO010000333.1:0-6523 GCA_964012055.1 uncultured bacterium | reverse complement strand
CGAATTTCAACCTTACAAAAATACGCTCAAAATCGAAAAAGTGTCCACAGTATTGATTGATATTAGTCTAATAATGATCGCCCTTATAGTTCGGCCAGGGCGCGTTCGAATACGTGGGCCATCATGGCGTTTTGCACGGTTGGGTGGCGCGTCAGTACCGGCGTGTCTACCGGCCATATGCATTCCATCGAAATGACGCCTTCCCATTGGCGTTCTAATAATTCGGCGACGATGGTTTTGAAGTTGATGCCCATTTCGTGTACCAGAGTTTTGCCCACCCCTTGGGTGCAGGGTTTGCCGTGTAAGACGCCGGCATAGGCTTGCAGGGGGGTGACGGCTTCTTGGGGGATGTCCTGGCCCAGGAAGTGGGCGTAGTCGAGGGTGAAGCGCAGACCCTCCACCTCCTGGGCCAGGCGCAGGGCGGAGTTTGGGGTTTGGGCGATTGAGCCCGAGTGCGGTTCAATGTGAAATACCAGACCTTCGTTGTGGGCGATGTGTACCATCTGGCTCAGCATGTCCACTGCCAGGGCCCAGCCTTTTTCGTCTTCCAGGTCTTTTTCTGGCGAGCCGGGTACGCCCATGACGCTGGTGCAACCGGCTGTGTGGGCGCATTGGCACAGGCGCGCAAAGGCGTCGAGGGCCCGGCGCCGCAACGACGGGTCGGGGTGGTTGGGGCGGATCGGTTGATCGTCGATGAACACTTCTACGACAAAAAATTCGTTCAGGTTAATTTCGATTTCCCGGGCCAAATCCTTTAGTTGGCCGCCGACCTCCTGGGGTTGGGCGGCGGCTTGCAATTGGTTGATGTGAGCGTCGGCGCCCATAACGCCGATGTCGGCGTGGTGGATCCCCATGCCGCGAATAGAGCGCAAGCTCTGTTCTAAATTGAGCCCGATGAAGTTGAAGGAACAACAGCCGAGTTTGATCATGCTTGATGAACTCCAGGGTTTGTTCGAGGTGCGGCGCCGAGTATCTATTCTTTGCGATAGGGAACCTGTATGTCGGAGAGCATGGAGAAGTGTTATTGGTTAAGTGTGATAATGTATATATTACCTTTTTCCAGTCAAAGGACAGAGGATCTGGAAAAAATAAAATCCCACAGATTGATGGAAGGTGGTGTGAGAAAAGTCACAAATTTTGAAGAAATTAAAATTAATCAATTTTATTTTACACCAACGGTGTTTTGTTGTATTGCCCTGCCTTCTCGAGTGAGATAAATTCTGAGCTTAGTTTAGAGGTATTGAACGGGCTATAAGAAGGCTTCTTTTTTAGATTGTAAAACTTTGAAGATTTTTCGAGGATAGGTTATGAATGAACAGGTGAAGACGCAGCACGCAGCGCAGGATCATGCAGAGGCTCCGGTGGCGATGACCGAAGAGCAGAAATTTTTCTTCGATTTGCGCGGCTGGATTTTATTGCCCGCGGTGTTGTCCGAATCGGAAATTGAAGAGATGAAGGCCGAAGTGTACGACGGCGGCAGAAGCTACGAGGGGGCGCTGCAGCAATTGCTGGACCACCCGGCCATTGTCGGTATCTTGTCGGAAATTCTCAGCGAAGATCCGTTTGTGAAAGACGAGTGTTACGGCTTCAGGTGCGAAGGTTTTTTCACCACCGTGCGGCCGCCCGGCTGGAGCACGTCGGAGCGCGGCGACAACGGCATGCCGCACGTGGTGCGCCCGCCGCAGCAGGCCAACGCCATGCGCTACCAGGTGGTGGGCAATAAGATTTTTTCCGGGCTGACGCGGGTGGTGTGGGAGTTGGAGGAAGTGAAATTCGGCCAGGGCGGCACCTCGTTTCTCAGCGGCTCGCACAAAGCGCACTTCAACTACGGCGGCCCGGACCGCTACCGGCCCAATATATCCGACTCGCCGTGGGAAGAGAGCATGCGCGCGGCGATGGAGGATTACAGTTGCCCGCCCGGCTCGGTGGTCATTTTTACCGAGAGCCTGGTGCACGCGGCTAACGACTGGACCAACCCCAACAACCCGAGGTGCGCCGTTTTTAATTGCTACAACTCCGTCTGGGCGCAGTGGCACAAGCTCAATCTTGCCCACGAAACGATCGAAGCCATGCCGCCCAGGCGCCGCACGCTTTTTCGCGGCGTTTGGGCGATCGGCGGCCCGCCCGAGGGCAATGTCGCCTATTCGCTCGACAATCGGACTATATGATAAACATGGAAGATAGACGCGTACTGATAACCGGCGGGGCCAGCGGTTTTGGCCTGAGTACGGCTCGGGCCTTGCTGGCCCAGGGCGCTCGGGTGGCCATCGCCGATATCGACGCCGGAAAATTGCAGCGCGCCGCCGATGAACTCGACCGCGTTTTAGCCCTCGAGCTCGACGTCACTGCGCCGGATTCGGTGCAGCAAGCGGTGGACGCCTGTGCCGAACATTTTGGCGGTTTGGACGCGCTGGTCAATTCGGCCGGCGTCATCCATTTTGGCCCGGTTGAAGAGACCAGCGAGGCGGATTGGGACCGAGTTATCGACGTCGACCTCAAAGGCGTTTTTCTGTGTTGCCGCGCCGCCGCACCGCTGCTGCGCCAGAGCCACAACGGCCGCATCGTCAACATTGGCTCGGACGTGTCCAAAATTGGCTGTGCGCTGATCGCCTCGTATTGCGCCGCCAAATTCGGCGTGGTGGGTTTAACCAAGGCGCTGGCCGGCGAGCTGGCCACTGCCGGCGTCACCGTCAACTGCGTATGCCCGATTGGCGTTTCCGGCACCGGCATGGGTCAGGAGGTGCTCGCCTATAAGCAGGGCGCGACGGGACAGGCGGGCGAGGAGATTTTGGCCGCCACCGCCGCCGATATTCCGCTGGGACGCAACCCCGTGCCCGAGGATGTGGTCAACGCAATCCTATTCTTTTTGCAACCGGAATCGTCTTTTTTGACGGGTGTGGCGCTCGACGTCGACGGCGGCTTGCTCAGCACTTCGACGTTGCCAGGGGTGGGCGAATGAAAACATCGCGCATTTCTACGCCAACCAATAACCCGCAGGTAACTCCCGTACTAAAACATCCACCCCTTGCCGAGGAAACGCTATGACCGCCCCTGCATTTAAACGTGCCATGTACCTGCCCGAGCTGGGCTTGCCTTTCTCCGAAGCCCTGCCGGTGGCCGCCGAAATTGGCGCAAAATACATCTGGCACAACTTTTCCGAAACCGGCGACCAAAAAACGCTGGTCGAAATGAGCGATGCGGAAGTTGACGACATGGCCGCCGAAGTGCGGTCGCACGGCCTGGAGCTTTTTTTGATTCTGTCCAAGCCCCACTTTAAACAAATTCACCTCACAGATATAGAACTCGACTCGATGGAGGACCACCCCGACTTTCGCCGCGAGTTCGAGGCGCTGGTCCGCTGTATGGAAGTGGCCCAACACCTGGGCATTCCGGCGGTCAACGCCTTCACTTTTGCCTGGCCCGGCGAATACACCGCGCAAAAGCCCACCTGGCCGATGCGCTGGCTGACCCGCGGCGGCCACATCGCCCCGGTCGACACGGATAAGCTGGTCAAGGCCTTCTCGCTGGTGGCGCAAAAGGCCGAAGACTACGGCGTGGACGTGGCGCTGAGCATGATGTGCTGGAACTACACCAACACCACCGGCAATTTCCGCCGCGTCGTCGAGGCCGTCGGCTCCAGTCGGCTCAAAGTGATGTGGGGCCCGGCCGACAACACCAATTGCGGCGAGGCGGACGTGGCCAGCGCCGGTTTTCTCAATGTGCGGCCCTACCTCTACGGCCTCCACCTCAAGGATCTGCGCGTCAACGACGGCCTGGCCCTCGATTTTGACTACTGCCCTATTGGCGAAGGCGATGTCGACTATCCGACTGTGCTGCGCAACCTGCGCGATCACAATTGCGACGTCTACTTGTCGGTGGCTACTCACTTTGTGCCGGAGAGCGGGTCAAAGGTAGAGGCGATGCGGATCAATTGGGGCAATCTGGATGGGCTGATCGATCGGCTTTAGAAATATTGTGTGTAAATTTGGGATTTGTTTTTGGTGTGCGGGTGATGTACTTCATGTGGTTAAATTCTCGATTTTTGTTCTCGCCAGGGTAGAGAGTGGAAATCCATTTATTCATCCTCAATCAGCAAGACATACCGCTTCTGCTCTTCCGTCAGCAACCGGGCCCTTTCGGCCAAATTGTTTTGCCCCAAGGCCATGTGGCCGGGTATGTATCTATAAAAGAGGACGTAGCGGTCGCATTGCGCCTTCCAGGGCCGCGTCCTGTGCACCAGGGCCTCGGTGAAAATGATCGCCGATCCCGCCCGCGCCGTCGACTGCACAACGCAGTCGGGAATCCACGAATAATCTTTCAGGCCGTCCGGCATGGAAAAGTTGGCCTGGTGGCTACCCGGTATGTACCAAAAACCGCCGTCGCCCTCCCCCACGTCGTTGAGCAGCCATACTACGGTTACCAGGCCACAGAATATCTTGCCGTCCCGCACCGTGTAATCGTACCATGGGTTAAACGGCGTCCCGCCGTTGTGAAACGTCGGGACGCGCACCCCGGGGCGCAGGTACATCGTGTACTCGTGTTCTAAAACTATATCCCGATGCCCCGGGTAGTCGCCGTCCGGGTCGGTGAGTAGCGCCTCGAGATAGGGCAGCACGCCTGGGTGGTTGATCAATTCGCGGAAAAGCGGCTCATCAAAATTGAGCACGTTGTGGTGCGAATTGTCGTCCGGCGCCTCCAAGACCACCTCGCCGTTTTCGTCGCGCGGAAACCCCTGTACCAGGCGATCTACCTCGCTCTGCGAGAGGATATCGGGCAGGAGGATACACCCCTGGGTGTCAAACACAAACCGCTCTTGTTCGTTCATTCTCAATCCCCCTCTGCAAACGCCGCCAAAGGTGGCTATTAACTTTCTCCTCTAAGACCCGGCCCATTCAACCGCTTGTTGGAACGCTTCATCGGGATATTTACCCTGTTTCACCTCCTCTTCAGCGCGGTAGAAAACCTGGGGGAGTTCGCTCTTCGTTACTCTCCCGCATGCCTTCTTTGCCTTTGATTCTCAGGGCTTCTAAGGATAGGTGAGAAGAGGGTACATTAGTACACACCAGAACTTCGCAATGGCCTTGGGTATACAAAATGTGATCGTGCCGTATACTGAGATTCTCTTTGAAAGACATGCTGGTTTTCCAATAAACTCCGGTGCACGCGGGTTCTAGAACCTGCCGAAAAAATGTTTGCCGTTCTGCGGTGTCAAAATAGCCGGCTTCCCGAGGGCAATAAACCCAATCTGAAAATTTAGTGATCCCCATCCAAGACCTGTCTTGAAGCATCGAGTCTGCACGTATGCCCAACGCAATTCCGTTCACACTCCCATCTGTTATGGGCGTTTGCAGGCCGTATCGATTCTTATTGATATAGGCAAAAATGCACTGCATCGGGTTGACCCAGTCGGGCACGGAAGAGGGGCGATGCCGCAACAGCGATTCATATATGGTTAAATGCTGATCCTCGGGATCGGGATCAAAACCTACAAGTAATCCTTTGGAGAAAATACTCTGCATATTTTGTACGGCGGCACCGTGGTAAATTTTTTGGGTGTCCGCAAATTCGGGGAATGCCCATGCGGCTGCCGTCCAGGCCGCTGACCAGCAGAGCCGAATCCACATTGGCGGCTATCACTTGTTCTGCGGCCCCCTCGCCACTACCGCCCCGACCCCCCGGGTCCACTGCCCGGCGCGAAAACGCACTCTTGCGGGGCAATAAATCGTGAATAGTCGCCCGCCCCTCCTCGGTACGCGGCTGCACGACCACCCAATCGCCCACCGTTGGATAATCGCTCTTTTCGCCGACATCGTGGCGGAAACGCCCCGCCAGGCCGGCGCCCAGCGCACCGGCCGCGCTGTAGATCTGGTAGCGCTGGCGGTCGACGCGCACTACCCGCGCCGACACCAGATCCGGTCGGGTCAGCGCGCTAAAGTGTTGGTCAAAAAAATCGTTCCATCCCAAACTGATTAAATCCATCTCTCTGTCTCCTCAAACAAAAAAAGCCACGGCTTTTCGTTCCGTGGCAAAAAAATGGCCATCTGCGCATGGATGGCAAAGGGAATAGTCTAAAACAAAAAAGGCCCGTCCCCGACGCGAAAAGTAAACTACATAAGCGAAGGGTCCTCGAGACGGCCGTACAAGCACACAACTAGATCGGGCGAATCATCGCCGGCGCGCCCAGTTGCGCAGGTGCGTCATCTCGAGTTTTCAAACAAGGCTCTTCATATATGGGATGTTAAGAGGGGGGCTTATCAATGTCAAGAAAAATTTCCTGCACCATGGGCTGGTAACTCATGCGAATGGAATCGCCCAGCAGCAGAACTCTCTTCATCACTTCATTCCTTTAGGGACACACCTCAAGTGCCGGCCCCTTTGTTGGGTGCAGCCTGACGCGCCCCGTAGGGCACGGCGCAGGCCTCCGCATCGCACTGCACCCGCCCCAGGCGGTGGCGGTTGCGCGCGATAAAGGCGTAGGCGGCACCAAAGAATGGGCCAACGTTCCGCCGACAATAATCGACAT
>CAXGRO010000332.1:0-6534 GCA_964012055.1 uncultured bacterium | reverse complement strand
ATATCAAACAGCAAAAAGTCTCACCCTAAGTGGGCCAAAATAGGCTATCCGGTCACCCACGTGGCACCTGAAACAATTGGTTTTCTCGTCGCGAAACAGCCGCAGGCCGCGCCGCGCCGCCGGCGACAGGGCGGTGGTGTCCCCCGCCGCAAAGCGGTCAAAGGCCGAATGGCCCGACACCAGAGTGCGCTCGAAGGCGGCAATGACCTGGGCGATGTGATCGATGGTAAAATCTCGGGTGCCGTAAACGCGCTCAAACTGCGCCCGATACCCTTTGACCGCCCGCAAGCGCTCCACCACCTCTTGGTACGAAGCGCCCATCTCGATGGGGTTGGCAATTGGGTCCTTGGCCTGTTCCTCCAGATCCCCCGACCTCCCGTCCCAAAACTGTTCCTTGCTAAAAGCCCGGTTGATGATTGTTGGAACGTGGCGCCGGCCTTGCTGCCCCCCAATGCCGATTGGCAAAACCCGACCATCGGCAAAATCCAACTGCGGTATGTGACAACTGGCGCAAGACAAACTATAGTCACCCGAAAGCCGCGGATCAAAAAAGAGCTGCCGCCCCAGCGCGATCTTCTCCGCGGATAGCGGGTTATCCGGAGACAGGTAGACGGCCGCCGCCGGCAAACCCAAAGGCAGTTCTAAGGCGTACTCGCCGCCGCTGTCGCCGCGAATCGCGGCGCCCAACAAGACGAGTATTACAACAGTCTGTTTCATCTTTGCCCATCAAACGCGTTTTGAGACGGCCAGCTCGGGATGGCCAATGCAATTGACGCTCTGCGCAATTGCCGCTACATTGGTTACGTCTTCAAAAATAAGCTACGACATCCCTTGTTACAATCTTGAAAGAAGCCAGCCCGCACCACCCCTTCTCCGCAGCCCTCCTCTGCGGCCCGGCCGTTCTGCTCTACGCCGCCTTCTTTGTCTTCCCCACTCTGCTCGGATTTGCCTACAGCTTCACCGACTGGTCCGGCTGGACCAGGGACCCCACGTTTATCGGCCTTGACAATTTTCGCGAATTGGCCGGCGACGAACGCTTTTTTGCCACCCTCAAGTTCACCCTCTGGCAGACGGCAATGATCGTCGTCTGCTACACCTCGCTGGCGCTCGTCTTGGCCGTACTGCTCGACCGCATGCGTTTGCTGAAAGGCCTGGTGCGCGGCCTGTTCTTCTATCCCTTCATTCTCAGCATTCTGGTGTGCGCCCTGCTCTTCCAATACCTGGCCAATTTTCGCAGCGGCGCCATCAACGCACTTTTGCGCACACTGGGCCTCGACCGCTTTGCCCAAGACTGGATGGGCGACCCCGCCCTGGTGCCCTATTTCATCCTCGCCCTGGTCGTGTGGCAGGGCCTGGGCTTTTACACCACCCTCTTTTTGGCCGGCCTGCAAACTATTCCCCGCGAGCTCTACGAGGCGGCCGGCATCGACGGCGCCGGCCCCCTGGCCGTCTTCTACCGCATCCAGATCCCCGCCCTCATGCCGCAAATCAAAACCTGTTCGGTTATCGCCCTCATCACCGGCATCAATCTCTTTCCCCAAATTCTGGTGACCACCCAGGGCGGCCCCGGTTACCGCACCTTTACCGCCGGCTACCACATCTACTGGCTCGGCACCGAAAACGACCGCCAGGGTTACGCTTCGGCCATCGCCCTGGTGGTTTTCCTCATCCTGGCACTCGTCGCCGCCGCCCAGGCCACCTTCTTCCAACGCCGCGAGACCGACCTATGAGACGCCGCCCGCCCCTCTTCGAAATCGCCATGCTGCTTTTGGGCCTGCTCTACGTCTCCCCCTGTTTTCTGGCGCTGCTCAATTCGTTTAAAACCCTGGCCGAAATCGTGCGCTCGCCGCTGGCCCCGCCGGCCCGCATCGCCTGGGAAAACTACCAGTACATCTTTACCGGGGTCAAACTCGCCGGCCCCATGCTCAACAGCTTGCTCATGTGCGTCGCCGTAACCGCCAGCCTCATCGCCATCGCCTCCATGGCTTCCTACGCTCTGGTTCGCCGCCTGCGCCGCGGCAACTATTGGCGCCTTTTCTTTTTGGCCGGCCTCACCGTGCCCTTTCAAATCCTCATGCTGCCGCTCATGCGGCAGTTCAACTACCTGGGCATCGGCTACACCTACTTTGCCCTGTGGCTGCACTACGTCTCCTACGGCCTGCCCCTGTGTCTGTTCATCTACAGCGCCTTTATGCGCTCCATTCCCACCGACCTCGAAGAGGCCGCCCTGATCGACGGCTGCACGCCTTTGGGCACCTTCTGGCGCGTCATCTTCCCGCTCCTGGCTCCCTGCACCGTCACCATCATCATCTTCTGGGGGCTTTTCATCTGGAACGACTTCCCCCAGGCCTACGTCCTCATGGGCACCAATAAGGGCCAGCTGGCCTTTGTGCAGTTGTGGCGCTTTCTCTCGGACAAATACGTCAAGAACTGGAATTACATCTTTGCTGGCATCGTCGTCCTGTCGCTGCCCATCACGGCGCTCTACCTGGCCATGCAGCGGCGCTTTGTCAAAGGCCTGACCGCAGGGTCCATCAGGTGATTTAAATGCAAATCTGCTCCAGAAAAACAGGCGCGTTTATCCCTATTTTCCCCGCGCGAATGGCGTCCAAAATCATTTTGCTTATATTCTAAACTTGCGCCAATTAAGGAGTCACCCGGTGGAAAGACCCGCATTTTTACTTATTGAAGATTCCGAAATCATCGTCAAAACGCTCGAAGGCGTTTTGCGGCGTAAATTTTCCGACTACGACATTTTCAGGGCCAAAGGCCGTGAAGACGGCCTACAACTCTACCACCAACACGCCGACCAGATCGCCCTCATCCTCCTCGATCTGGCCCTGGCCGATGGGCACGGCACCGAAGTACTCAATCAGATTATAGCAGACGACGCCAACGCCAAAGTGGTCATCGTCTCAGGCAACCTGCCCGGCGACCGGAGCCGCCCTCTGATGGAACCTTCCGGCGACTTAGCCGAAGCGCGCGCCGTAGTGCGCAAACCCTTTGAGTTAGAGTTGTTAATCAACATCATCGAAGAGATCCTGGCCCAGTAGCCGCACCCCCCCTAATCTGCCTGCACTTCACCCGCCCTCACCCAGTGGCGGAACAGCGGTTTGGTCGCCTCCGGCAATTGCTCAAACACCTCCGGCGGCACCGGCGGCACGTTGTTCTCCTTGGCGCCCGCCGCATCCACCATGCGCAGCCGGTCCGCCGAGCCGGGCATGAGCACCCGGGTGTTGAGCCACCACGGCGCGTAGCGCACCACCACCGAAACGCGCGGTTCTTCCGTCACGTTGGGCGCGGTGGCGTGCCACAGGCGACTGTCCAGCACCAGCACGCTGCCGGCCGGCCCCACCGCCTGCATCTCGGAAGGATAGGGCGCCATGGGGTCGACGCCGTTGTCGCCCGTGGGGTTGTTGTTGCTGCGGTGGCTACCGGGCACAATGAGCGTGCCCCCGTTTTCTGTGGTAAACGGCGCCAGCATCCACAGGGTGGTCAGGTGCATCACCGCGTCGGGATAGGGCGCCGGGATGTGGCCGGCGTTGTTCTGGTTAAATGGCCAGTCGGCGTGCCAGCCGCCGCGCGCGTTGCCCGGGTAGTTGATGGTGGCCGAGGTAAAAGAGATGCGCACGTGCGGCCCCAACAAAACTTCGGCCAGCCCCAGCAGGCGCGGTTCCGCCAGGTAGGGCGCCAGCGATTGGTCTACCCGGATAAAACCCGACACATGGCCAATGCCCTCTATCTCCGGGTTGCGGTGCTCTGCCACCGATTGCTCCACTTGCCGGCACACGCCGTCCACTTCGCCCGCCGGAATCACATCTTCGATAACGCACCAGCCGTCGGTGCGCAGCCGCTGCAACAACTGTTCCTGTTCCATAGGTAACTACTCTCCGCTCACGTCTTTCTGCAAGACCCAACCACGCACCGCAAAGTGGTAGAGCTGTGCATCGCTCAGCACAGTGGTCTCCTATTTCGCTCTTCTGCATTTATAACTTACACTCTACCGCCCTAGAGGACCAGCCACACGCCGGCGGTGCACAATACCACGCCCAAAACTATGCGCGCGTTCACCTTCTCTTTGAGAAAAAGGACGGCCATTGCCAGGGCCAGCACCGGCGACATGCCCGCCAGCAGCGTCGTCTTGGCCGGGCCGATCAACTCCAGCGCCGTCAAGAAGCACAGCGACCCCAGTCCCATGCCCAGAATGCCCACGCCGCCCACCACCACCAGAGTGCGCCCGCCCAGGTTCCACAACGGCGGCCCCTGTTCTTGTTTGCCCCAGCGGTACGACAGGTAGAGGATCAAGGCCACCAGCGGCATGCGAATACTATTGGCCTGTGTCGGCGTCAATTGGGCGATGGCCGGTTTGGTGATCACTGTACCCAGCCCCCAGCACACCGCCGCAGCCAGCGCCAAGACCATGCCGTAGACTAAACGGCCGCTGACGGCGTCCTCCCTTTTCACCAGCTGGGCGCGACCCGACAGCAGGGCAATGCCCGCCACCACCATAATACAGCCCCCTATAAACGTTTCGCTAAAAGGCGTGCCGAGCAATACGCGCTCAAAGAACAGCGTGGTCAGCGGGTGGATGCCGCTCAGCCCCATGCTGCGCGACACCCCGATCTCGCGGATGGCGATCATGTGCAGGGTGTCGCCCACCCCAATGACCAGCAGCACCGAGCCGGCCAGCATCAGCCATTGCGTCCCCGGCAACTCGGCATAAATATCTAACGAGGGCCCAAACGGCAACATGACCCAGAAAAATACCGTGGCGACGGCGCAGCGAAAGGCGTTTAATAAAATGGGAGAGGCCTTGTGCACCTGGGTGCGCAACAGCAAACCGTGCAGCGCCCAGATGAAGGCGCCCAGCAAGCCGATGAAATCGCCGTAGGAAATGTTCAAGAATGATCCAATTCCCAAATGGGAAAATAAAACGGGAAAAGTCGGCGCAGGAGTGCGCCGGCCGCGCCGCCGCATTCGACGGGCGAGTGCGCCGGGTGGGCGCCAAAAATGAGTTGGGCCAGTTGGCGGCGGTCCAGCACCACCTCCGGTGTCGAGGGTTCGGCCTTTATATCGATTTCCCCATCGCGGCAGCACAGAGAAACCCGTTCCCCCGTATCACTGCACGCCAGGCAAACCGAGCCGTTGAGCCCCACTGACTTTTGGCTCAGATAATGTCTTATTTGTTCTAGCAGTCTTCCCAGGTTATTGACCCGCATCATTTGCGGCCCGACGCCGGCCGCGTCCTCCACCGGCCGCCCACCGGGTTTTTTGGATTCCACCAGCGCCCCCAGTGCCGTCGGCGTCAGCGGCAACACCACCTGAATGGCGCCGGCCTCAGTGCCTCGTTCCCGCAAAACGCGCCCGACCAGGGCCTCCAGGCCGGCACCCTCGCCACCCCCTTCGATCATCCCGGGTTTATTGCGCCCCGCCCCCACCATCAAATAGGCGGCGACGCGGTCGTTTTCCAAGGCCACCCAGGTGGAAATTTTGGGTAGCGAGAACAGCGCCTCGTAGTCGCCACGCGAGCGCACCAAACGGTGGGGCTCGGCGTCGTGCAGTGCAATTATCGCGTCGAAATGCCGCCCCAAATCGCAGGGTTCAATTGTGTAGTCGCCGGCGGCAAAGAGCGCATCGTCCTCCGGTTCCAGGTAATAAACCCACCCCTGGGAACCGACCGCCTCCCAGCCGGACTGCTGGTAAAAAGGAAACGTCACCTCCTGTGTCCACAGCGCCGACACCGCCACCCCTTCCTCCCCCATAAGGCGCGCACAATCCCGCAAGCACAGCGTCGCGTACCCCCGCCGGCGGTAGTCGGGATGGGTAATGGTGGGACTGATAATGCCCACGGTGAAGATGTCCTCTTGCGCCACCACCCGGCGCAGCGCCACCGGCACGTGGGAGACGATTTTGCCATCCACCTCCACGACGCGCATGTAGTTGAGTTTATCCCGATCAAATACCAGTGGATAGTCGGTGCCAATGTCCTGATCTGTCCCCTGCCTAAAGGTGGCGTTGATCAGCGCTATGACTTCGTCAAATTCCTCTGCCCGGCAAGCTCGGGGTCCGTCCATTATTCATTTCCCGTTTAGATGTAGGGGATAAAATATGCCGCGTTTGATGCGCGTGCAATCGCATTGCTTTTTTGCCGGACGTTGCGCCAGAACGTATAATAAACGAACTGTTTTGTTGCGTTATGCTTGTTGAGTTTTGGGATGTTATAAGACGGGCGTTGGAATGTAACGCGGTAAGGGGTGGCCGGGCAGGCCACCCCTTACCGCTCAGCGATCGTTTACGTAGTATTTATAGAAATCCAAAATACAATCGGTCATAAGAAATCTTTTTAAAACCCCTCGCTTTATCAATGGATCAGTCATTTTTATAACAATACTGTGGACACTTTTTCGATTTTGAGCGGATTTTTGTAAGGTTGAAATTCGTAAGTGGCTATTTATCAACAAGTTACAAAATTCAATGCTTATTTGTCTAAGCCGTTATTTATCAATGGCTTACAAAAAGTGTCCACAGTATTGA
>CAXGRO010000331.1:0-6535 GCA_964012055.1 uncultured bacterium | reverse complement strand
GGCTATTTCGACAACCTCTACGAACTCGACCGCGCCCGCCTCGATGTGGCCACCGGCCGCGCCACGCCCAAAGACGCGCTGCTGGGACGCGACGCCAGCCAGTCGGGTGTGTACGGCCGCGTCGGCGCCAATTTGGGGGGCTTAATTCACACCTCTGCCGACTACCAGTACCTGACTGGCGCCGACGACCCCAAACAGCAAGTGCACGCCAGCGCTCGCCTCAGCAAGAAAATGCTGAAAAACGTGCCGCGCCTCACCCGGGCGCAGGCCTACTACCAAAAAAACAATATCGGCGCCCGCCTCAACGAGCGCGGCGACGGCGAAGACGACTTCCTCGAATCCACCGAAGACACCTTCTACGGCTACCTGGTGGGTTGGGAAATGAGCAGCGGCGTCTCCCTGGTATGGGACACGCGCTTTGTTTTTGAACGCGGCGCCGACTTGCGCTTGCGGCGCCAGAAGATCATGACCATCGAAACCGTATTTACTTTCTAGAAACGCCCACATTATGAAAATTACCGATGTCTCCGCCCTTGTCCTGCGCCTGCCCCAGGTAACCGACGCCTGCGACGGCACCCAGGACACTTGCCTGATTAAAATCGACACCGATGCCGGCATCACCGGTTGGGGTGAGGTCGACTCGGCTCCCACCGTAGTCAAGGCCATCGTCGAAGCCCCCCTCTCACATCAGATATGCAACGGCCTGGCCAACGCTCTCAAAGGCTGCGACCCCCTCGCCATAGAAGTGTGCATGGCGCGTATGGACGCGGCGGCCAATTACTACGGTCGCACCGCCGTCGGCGCCCACGCCATGGCCGGGGTCAACCTCGCCCTGTGGGACATCGCCGGCAAGGCCAACGAGTGCCCCATTTATCAACTCTTGGGCGGTCCCCACAAAACCAAATTTCGCGCCTACTGCTCCATTCTTTTCGGCGACACTCCCGCCGAAACATACGAATTGGGCCGCCGCTTTGCCGACCAGGGTTTTACCGCCGTCAAATTCGGCTGGGGCCCCATGGGCCAGAGCGAGGCCAATGACATCGACCTAGTGCGCCAGGCGCGCCGCGGCGTCGGCGAAGACGTCGACGTGCTCATCGACGCCGGCCAAGTATGGGATTGGAAAACCGCCCGCAAACGCGCCGAACAATTCGCCGAATTCCGCCCCTTCTGGCTCGAAGAACCACTGCACCCCGAAGACGTCGCCGGTTATGCCGAACTCAGTTCCGCCTCGCCCATCCCCATCGCCACCGGCGAAGCCGAATCGCGCCTGCCCGACTTTGAGCGCCTGCTGGTCGACGGCGACATCGACTGGGTCCAACCCGATCCCGGCCGCTGCGGCATCTCCACCATGGTCGAAGTCGGCCGCCTGGCCCACCGCCTGCACAAACGCGTAGTAAACCACAGCTTTAAAAGCGGCATAACCATCGCCGCCTCCCTGCACGGCCTGGCCGCCGTCCCCCACGGCGAAGTCTTCGAATACTGCATGTCCGACTCCCCACTGCGCCACGAAATA
Organism: uncultured bacterium; assembly: GCA_964012055.1. Lineage (GTDB taxonomy): Bacteria > Latescibacterota > UBA2968 > UBA8231 > UBA8231 > CAXGRO01. The sequence continues at coordinate 5,022 of CAXGRO010000331.1, read as the reverse complement.
ACCAACGAACGCTTCGAAATAAAAGACGGCTACGTCCACGCTCCTGAAGCACCTGGCCTAGGCGTAACCATCAACCAAACCACCATAGAAAAGTATCTAGTCTCCTAATAAGGATATAACACTCACCCTATCATATCATATCCCTAACGCAGTACTTTCCGTCTCGCGGAGGTCCGGTAGGGATCCATCCCACCAACCAAAAACGAAACCTCATGCCCGACCCCCCCATACTCATCATAGACGGCCACCTCGATATGGCCTTCAACGCAACCTTCCACCGCCGCGATCTAACCCAATCCGTCCAAACCCTGCGCGAGCGCGAAGACCCACCCCCAAATCGCGACCCCGCCCACCCCGACTCCCTACGCGAACGCCGCGGCATCGAAACTTTGGGAAAAGGCGTGGTCACCGTCACCCTGCCCGCCATGCGCCAGGGACGCGTCGGCATCATGCTCTCCACCATTATGTCGCGCGTGCAAATGCCCATATCCACTCTCAACGATGGCGTGCGCACCCAGGCGGCCTCCCACGCCATCGGCCAATCCCACCTCCACTACTACAAAGCGCTGGAGCGCCGCGGCGAAATCACCTTTATCCGCAACACCGCCGATCTCGACACCTGCGTCGCTACCTGGACAGATCCCCAACCCGACACCCCCATCGGCCTCATTCTTTCGATGGAGAGCGCCGATCCCATCCTCGACCCCGACCAGGTGCAGGACTGGTGGGAAGCCGGCCTGCGTTCGGTGGGCATCACTCACTTTGGCGCCAACACCTGGGGCCACGGCACCGGCACCCGCGGCGGCCTCTACGCTTGCGCCTACCCCCTGTTAGACTCCCTGGCCGCAACCAATATCGCCATCGACCTGACTCACGCCGCCGATTTAGCCTTCTGGCAAATCCTCGACTACTGGGACGGCCCGGTGCACGCCAGTCATTGCATGTGCCGCGCCCTCACCCCCGGGCAGCGCCATTTGAGCGACGAGATGATCCGCGCCCTGACCCAGCGCGGCGGCGTCATCGGCATGGTGTTCTGCGAGTCCATGCTCAACCCCCAGTGGAACTTTGACGACCCGACCTCCTTCCAACCCACGGCCCGGCGCACCATGGCCGCCGTAATTGAGCACATCGACCATATCTGCCAGCTCACCGGCAATTGCGACTTTGTGGCCATCGGCTCAGATTTGGACGGCGGCTTTGGCCGCGAGTGGGCCCCGGTGGACTACGACACCATCGCCGACCTACAAAAATTTCTCGACATCCTCGAGCGCCGTGGTTACAGCCGCGCCGACATCGAAAAAATCGCCCACGGCAACCTTTTGCGATTTTTCCGCGCCGCCTGGAGCAAATGATATGCACCTCATCTTCGACAGCCACCTCGACCTCGCCTTTTCGGCCTTGCAAATCAACCGCGACCTGACCCAGCCGGCCGCCACCGTGCGCACCCACGACCCGGTGGGCGTGATGGAAAGTTTTGGCTCTTGTACCGTCACTTTCCCCGAGTTGCGCCGCGGCAAAATCGGCCTCGTCTGCGGCACCGTTATGTCGCGCCTCGACCCCAACGATCTGTGGACCCGCACCGGCATGTACGACCAGACCCAATGCCACGCCGTCGGCCGCGGCCATCTGGCTTATTACCAGGCCCTGGAACGCGCCGGCCTGCTGCGCTTCATCCGCAATAACGCCGACCTCGACGCCGCCATCGACGCCTGGCGAGAACCGTCTGCCGATACCCCTTTTGGCCTGGTTCTGGCCATGGAGAGCGCAGATCCCATCCTCGGCCCTGACCAGGTACCCGAATGGTACGAACTGGGCCTGCGCATGGTCAGCATCTCCCACTACGGCACCAGCACCTACTCCAACGGCACCGGTACCGAAGGCGGCCTGCTGCCGCCGGCCAAACCGCTATTAGACGCCCTCAACGCAGCCGGCATCATCGTCGATATGACCCACCTGACCGACCAAGCCCACTGGGAATTGCTCGAGATCTACGACGGCCCCATATGCGCCTCGCATCACAATTGCCGCGCCCTCACTCCCGGCCAGCGCCAGCTCACCGACGAGATGATCCACTCCATAGCCCAGCGCGGTGGCGTCATCGGCGCCGCCTTCGACGTCTGGATGCTCGATCCAGACTGGCAGCGCAAAGTCCCCCCTTACGAACAGCAGACCAAGGCCACCCTGGAAACAGTGGCCGATCACATAGACTATATCGCCCAACTGCTCGGCACCTCGCGCCACTGCGGCATTGGCACCGACCTAGATGGCGGCTTTGGCACCGAGCAAGCCCCGCACGACCTCAACACCATCGCCGATTTGCAAAAGCTGGACGAAATATTTCAAAAACGCGGTTACTCGGAGGAAGATATCGCCGGCATCTTTTCGGGGAACTGGATTCGTTTGCTGAAAGACGTGTGGTCAAACACCTGAAGGACTTCGCAGTAATCGAGCCCCGCCTCAAGCATATTCTTCTAAATATTGTTATTTTCTGGACAAATCGACCTCTTTTCATTAGACACTCGATATTTAACTTAAATTTTTCTTTTAACTTTATTATTTATGCCAATTACCTATTGCCATTACCCGATAATAATACTATAATTGGATAAATAAATTTACATAATATTTTATTTATCCCTTTTTAAAGGATAAGTTGTATGAGAGGCGCCGACAAAGTCATTGAAGCCGTTGAACGGCAGGGAGTAGAATACGTCTTTGGGCATCCCGGTGGAGCCGCTATGCCCATTTTCGACGCCCTGGTGGGGGCGGAAAAGCTCAAATTCATCCTCACGCGGCACGAGCAGGGAGCTACCCACATGGCCGATGGCTATGCCCGCGCTACCGGCAAACCCGGCGTTGTTTTGGTCACTTCGGGACCGGGGGCCACCAATACCATTACCGGCCTGCTAACAGCTCAAATGGATTCTAGCCCCCTGATCGTACTCACAGGCCAAACTATCACGTCTATGCTGGGTAAAGACGCCTTTCAAGAAGCCGACGTTTTTGGCATTTCCATGCCTGTGGTCAAGCACTCCTATTTAGTCAGAGATCCCGACGACATCCCGCGGGTCATGATGGAAGCCTTCCACATTGCCACCACTGGCCGTCAGGGACCCGTCTTGGTCGACCTGCCCAAAGACGTCACCCAAGGACACCCGCTGCCCGAGTGCACCACCGACTTTCCCGAAAAAGTCTACCTGCCGGGTTACCACCTGCACCCCAAACCCGACCCGCAATGCCTCGAAGAGGCCGCCAAATTGCTCATGGCCAGTCGGCGCCCCGTCCTCTACCTGGGCGGCGGCTGCATTGCCGCAGGGGCTCACCAAGTCTCCCTGGCCTTTGCCGAAAAAACGCGCATGCCCGTCACCAACACCCTGCTGGGCAAGGGCAGCTTTCCCGAAGAACACGACCTCTCGGTGGGCATGCTGGGCATGCACGGCACGGCCTACGCCAATAGGGCAGTGGAACACTGCGACCTGATCATGTCGGTCGGCGGGCGCTGGGACGACCGCATCACCGGCAAACTATCCGAATTCTGCCCCACCGCCAAAAAGATCCACGTCGACATAGACCCGGCCGAGCACGGCAAGGTGGTGATGCCCGACGTTTTTATAGAAGGTGATGCCCGCCAGGTCATGGAGGAATTGATCAATCTGGTGGGCCCCATCGACACCGAGAAATGGCTGGCCCAGATCGACGAATGGAAAGAAAAATATCCGCTCAAATACGGCAAGAAAGGCGGCCTCAAAATGCAGGCCGTCTTCGACCGCCTCTACCACCTGACCGGCGGCGACGCCGTCGTCACCACCGACGTGGGCCAACACCAGATGTGGGCGGCGCAATTCTACAAGACCCGGCACCACCGCCAGTGGCTGTCCTCCGGCGGCGCCGGCACCATGGGTTTTGGTTTTCCCGCCGCCGTCGGCGCCCAATTCGGTCGCCCCAACGACCTGGTGGTGGCCATCGCTGGCGACGGCGGTTTTCAGATGACGCTGTGTGAACTGGCCACCGCTGCTTTGCACAAATTGCCCATAAAAATCTTAGTCATGGACAATAAATACCTGGGCATGGTGCGCCAATGGCAGAACCTCTTTTTCGACAATCGCCTTTCGGGGGTCGACCTGGAGGGCAACCCCGACTTTGTCAAACTAGCCGAAGCCTACGGCGCCAAGGGGCTGCGCCTGCGCCGCAACGCCGACATCGACAAAATTCTCACCCAGGCCCTAGAGCACAACGACGGCCCCTGCCTCATCCACGCCGAGTGCGAAAAGGAAGACAACGTCTTCCCCATGATTCCGGCCAACGCCCCGCTATCGGAAATGATCATTGAACCGCCCAAACACAAATTGGCCGCCCCCACAGGGAGTACCTAATGCAAAACGGAAGCCTAACCCAAACCACCGCACCCGCCGCGGCCCCACTAACCGACCAACAGGTCACCATTGGCCTGCTGGTCAACGACCGGCCCGGCGTGCTGGTGCGCATTGCCCAGGTTTTTGCGCGCCGCGCCTATAACATCGAATCTCTGGTGGTATCGCAGGCGCATATTCCCAATAGCTCGCGCATGACCATCACTTCCAGCGGTCCGGCCGACGTGCTCAGCCAAATCATCCTCCAGCTCGATAAATTGGTGGATGTCATCCACGCCTACGATCATAGCGACGACCAGGCGATCACGCGCGAATTGGGCCTGTTTAAAGTGGCCTGCAGCATAGAAGAGCGCACCGAAGTGCTGCAAATCGTCGAGGTTTTCCGCGGCAAAACCGTAGACATCTCCGACGAGACCATCACCATCGAAGCTACAGGCGATTCCGAAAAGCTGAACGCGCTGGAAAAACTGCTGAGCAAATTCGACCTGCGCGAGATGGTGCGCACCGGCAAAGTGGTCGTGGCCCGGGGCTCGCAGATCACCTAATTAATCGCCAGACAAAACAAAAAGGGGACGGGAGTTTTCCCGTCCCCTTTTCTATTCAATACAGTGGACATTTTTTGACAAAAAAGTGCCGTTTCCTCAGGTTGGTA
>CAXGRO010000330.1:0-6549 GCA_964012055.1 uncultured bacterium | reverse complement strand
ACACGGTACAAGCGGTGGGCCTGGAATTCTGCCCCGCCGCCGGCCTGTCTATTCCGGTGGGCAAAGACTCCCTCTCAATGCGCGCCGTGTGGCAAGACAGCCAGGGCGCCCCGCACACCGTGGTGGCGCCGCTGAGCCTGGTCATCTCGGCCTTTGCCCCGGTGCCCGACATCCGCCGCCACGCCACACCCGACCTCAAAGCGCACGCCGACAGCCGCCTCGTATTGCTCGACCTGGGCCGCGGCCGCAACCGCCTGGGCGGCTCGGTCTTGGCCCAAACCTACAACCAAATCGGCGATCAATGTCCCGATATATCACCCGAAGACCTGCGCCGCCTCTACGACGCCGTCCAGGAAATGTTGGCGCAAGACCTCGTCCTGGCCTACCACGATCGCGCCGACGGCGGCCTCTTTGTCACTCTAGCCGAAATGGGATTTGCCGGACGCCGCGGCGTCCACGTCGACATCACAGAGTTGGGCGACGACCCGCTGGCCGCCCTCTACGCCGAAGAAATCGGCGTTGTCATTCAATACGCCGATGACGACCAAGAGGCCATTGATGCCATTCTAGAAAAACACGATCTGCAGGGCTGTACCCACGTCCTGGGCCACCCCACCGACACCCCCCAACTGCACCTCCTGCACCAAGGCGAAACCCTCTTCAGCGAATCCATCGTCTCCCTGCACCAGACCTGGTCCGAAACCACCTACCGCATGCAGGCGCTGCGCGACAACCCCACCTGCGCCCGGGAAGAATTCGACGCCATCGGCGACGCTTCCGACCCCGGCCTCAACTTCCACCTCACCTACCAGCCCTCCGCCCCCCACACCAACACCGCCCGCCCCCGCATCGCCGTGCTGCGCGAGCAGGGCGTCAACGGCCAGGTGGAAATGGCCGCCGCCTTCGACCGCGCCGGCTTTGCCGCCGTCGACGTCACCATGACCGACCTCATCGACGGCCGCGCCGACCTGGCCGACTTCCAGGGCCTGGTGGCCTGCGGCGGCTTTAGCTACGGCGACGTCTTGGGCGCCGGCGCCGGCTGGGCCCGCTCCGTCCTCTTCCACGCCCGCCTGCGCGACATGTTTGCCGCCTTCTTCGCCCGCCCCAACACCTTTGGCCTGGGCGTGTGCAACGGCTGCCAGATGCTCTCACACCTCAAAGAACTGATCCCCGGCGCCGAGCTGTGGCCGCAATTCTTGCGCAACCGCTCCGAACAATTTGAAGCGCGCTACGTCAGCGTAGAAATTCTCGAAAACCGCTCCGTGCTCTTTGCCGACATGGCCAGCGCGCGCCTGCCCATCGCCTGCGCCCACGGCGAGGGCCGCGTCCAATTCGCCCAAGCCGATCACCTGGACCAGGCCATCGCCAACCAGCAAACCTGCATGCGCTACGTCGACAACTACGGCCAACCTACCGAGCGCTACCCCTTCAATCCCAACGGCTCGCCTCAGGGCCTCACTTCCCTCACCAGCGCCGACGGCCGCGTCACCATTATGATGCCCCACCCCGAGCGCGTCTTTCGCAACGTGCAGCTCTCCTACCGCCCCGCCGCCTGGAGCGGCGAAGACGGCCCCTGGCTCAAACTCTTCCACAACGCCCACACCTTCGCCTCGCAAGCATGAGCGCCAATCGAGACCTCCCCGCCAAACAATTGAGCATGGTCATCGCCGCCGCCGCCGTTCGCCAACTGCCCAACGTGCCACTGCCCCCGGGCTATGCCCTGCGCACCTACCGCCCCGGCGACGAGCAAAACTGGCTGACCCTGCTGCAGCTGGCCGGCTTCAAGGAGTGGACCGCGGAAAAATTCACCGCCTACATGCAAGAAGCCGAACGCCTCCAGGGCTCCCACTGTATCCAATACGACAACCAGCTCGTCGCCGCTACCTTTGCCTCGCACCGCCGCCCCAACCCGCCCGAAGGCGCCCTCGACTACGTCATCGCCCACCCCGACCACAGCGGCAAAAAGCTGGGCAAGGCCGTGTGCACGGTGGTCTTGCGCTACCTCGCCGAGCGCGGCTACCAGCACATTTCGCTGCTGACCGACGATTGGCGCCTGCCCGCCCTCAAGGTCTACCTCGACCTGGGTTTCCGGGCCGTTGTAAACCGCAGCGACATGCCCGATCGCTGGGAGGCAATTTATCGGCAACTGCATTTTTAAGTATTGCTGGCTGCCATCATTTTTTTTGAAAAATTTCGCGCCGTCCATTCGATAACTCCTCACAGCAACACAAACCCCACCTTTGAGGAGAAATCGAAATGGCGCAATATCAACCGCCCCAAACCATAGCCCATCCCGCCTTCCGCCAGATCAGCACCGAAGAACGGACAGAAATATCTTGACATTTATCCAATAACGGTATGCCATTTAATACTAAATAGCATACAGATGGAGGGAGTCATGGCTGAAGAATTTGATCTCGAACAATTGCTCGCCCAAAACCGCCCCAGGCAGCACCACTACACCTTTGCCCACTACGCCCTGTGCAGCATGACCTTCCACCTGCGCAACCAAATGCGCCAGATGCTGCTCAGCAGCCATGCCACCACCTTCCTCCACGGCCTGTGGAACCACGTCGCCCAAAACCTCGACGCCGACGACATTCTGCCCGCCGACGACCTCTTCGTCCACAACGAATTCCTCGGCGCCGGCGGCATTCTGAGCATTGTCGTACTGCCCCAACCCCAGTGCACCACCGAAGCCCACATGGTGGGCATCGCCTTCCTGCCCTCGGCCACCACCCCGGGCCAAGACCCCGACTGCGACGTGCGCTACTTCACTTTAGAAAAAGGTTTCAGCGACACCGACGCACCGCGCACCACCCTGTGCGAATGGCGCCGCACCGACGACGATATCTCCCACCTCAACTACGGCGACGGCCCCGCTCCCACCGCAACCACCTTCGCCCGCGCAATCCTTTCGCACCTCCCCCAATCGTCTTCATGGCAAGACGAAGCCGAGAAATTGTCATAGCCGTCGTTTGCAGTACTTGTCTTTAAACGCCCGCTTCAGATAAATGTCCGCCGAGCGTATTGGGCAAACGCCCATTTCCCAGCTCTAATCATCATTCCGCCAACACCTCCATCAACGCCTGCGCAATAACCATATGCCCGGCGTGATTCGGATGCACCGGCTCCGGACAAAACGTATCCGCATCCCTATACCGCAACTGCTCCTGAAACACATCATGCAACCGCACCAACCGCGTCCCGTACTTCTCGCTCATCCACACCACCGTATCAATGTATTGCGGCAACAAATCCAGCACCTGCTTGCGAAACGTATTGCCGTCGCGATCCGTCGAAATATAAAACGGCGTCAACAACACCACCGGGCACCCCAACTCCGCTTGCGTCAAACCCAGCAATTCGTCGTAGACCTCGGCGAACAACTGCGGGCTGACGCCGCCCTCCACACCGCGCAGATGCGAGTGCAGATCGTTGATGCCGATCTTAATCGACAGCCGGTCCGGCTTGTGGTAGAGCACGTCGTCGCGCCAGCGCTCCTTCATATCCGTCACCTTATTGCCGCCGATGCCCTTGTTAATGTAGAGCACCTGCCGGTCCGCAAAACGCGCCGTCGCCAGCTCGGTGAAAAAGCGCACGTAGCCGCCGCCCAGCGGCGCCTCGGCGGCGCGCCGGGCGCAGTCGGTAATGCTGTCGCCAATAAACAGCATGGTCTGCCCGTCTTCAATCCAAAAGTCGCTCATCGTCTCCTCCTTTTCTATGTCTTAGATCCCAGTCGCCACACCCGCTCACGCCGCCCCGCCAAAACGGCAGACGATGTTGTAGAGCACGCGGGTGGCAAAAAGCAAATTCTCTATCGAAGTGCGCTCGTCGTGGCCGTGAATCAGTTTCATCTCTTCCAACCCGGGCGTCTGGCGGTAGGGCATAAAACCGTAGACCTGGGTGCCGGGGCGGCGCGGCACAATGTGTTTGGCGTCAGTGCCGCCGTTGGAAATCGTCGGTATCACCTTTGCCTCGGGCACCTGCTCGCCCATCACCTCGACAATGGTCCGGTACAATTCCGTATCGGCGCTGGCCTCCAAAGGCGGGCTGTACTGGTCCACTTCAATCTCCACCTCATCGCCTATATACGACCGCAGCTCGGCAATAAAACTCTCCTGCGTCTGGCCCGGCGCCAGGCGTCCGTCGATCCAGGCCGTGGCCTCGGTGGGAATGACGTTGATCTTGCTGCCTGCCTCCAGCATGGTCACCGATGCCGTATTGCGCATCACCGCGCCCACCTGCTTTTTCAAATCTTCATCCAGCGGCAAAGCGCGCAGCGCCGCGGCGCTCTTCTCCGCCACCAGCACATCGCGCAAGAGGGCGGCCGTGGTCTCGTCCTGCGCGGCGGCAATGCCCTCAATAAACGCCGCCACCGTAGCGCCCAGGTGCAGGGGCAACTCCACTCCCTCCAGCGCCCCCAGCGCCCGGCACAACTTTACCACGGCGTTGTCGGCGTGCGGAATGGAGCCGTGCCCGGGCGCCCCCATGGCGCGCACCCGCATGCGGCAAATGCCCTTCTGGCCCGTCTGGCAGGTAAAGAAATACGCGTCGCCGACGCGCAAATCGGCGGCGCCACCTTCAGTTATAATAAAGGACGCCTCGATCTGCTCGGGGTGATTGTCCAGCAACCAGCCGGGGCCATGCGCCCCCTTGCCGGCCTCCTCGTCGGCGGTGGCCGCAAAAATCACGTCGCGGTTGAGCGCAACGCCTTCGCGTTTGAGCAGCGCCATCACCATCAACTCAGCGGCCACCATGTTCTTCATGTCCAAGGCGCCGCGGCCCCATATGCAGCCGTCGTGCACCTCGCCGCCAAAGGGCGGGTGCGTCCACTTATCCGGCTCCGACGCCACCACGTCGGTGTGGCCCAGCAAGAGCAGCGGCGGCTCTGGCCCCCCCGGCAGGCGCGCCGTCACATTGCCGCGGCCCGGCGCCGATTCGGTGATCAGCGGCTCGTAGTCTTCCCACACCAGCACTTCCGAGAGGTACTCGGCCGCCCGCGTCTCGTTGCCGGGTGGGTTGGTGGTGTCGATGCGCAATAAATTTTGCAAATAGCCCGTCACTTCCGTCTGTACAGCTTCCCAATCAATCATAATACGGCCTCTTTTAAAGTGCCCGCCGCCGCCTGGTGCGCCAGGCGCGTCGGCTCGGGCAAACGGTATTTGCCGCCGCAAGCCAGCACGTAGCGCACGGCTTGCTCGAGCGCGATTTTGTGTCCCACAGAAATATACAGCGGTTTCACCCGGATCCGCGTCCGCACTACGGCGCCTATAACTTCGCCCCGGTCCTCCAGCACTGCCTGGGCGCCGCGCTCCTCGCCGGGCTCTTGATGGCGGCCGCACAAGCGCGACTTGGCGCAGCCGACGGTCGGCCGCTCAATGAGCAAACCCAGATGCGACGCCACCCCCAAGCGCCGGGGGTGGGCCATGCCCTGGCCGTCCACCAGCACCAAATCGGGCGTCAATTCAATCTGGGCAAAGGCACGGACCACCACCGGACATTCCCTGAATGAAAGCAAACCGGGCACGTAGAGAAAGTCCACCTTCTGCCGCGCCGTTTGCACCTCGCGCAACGCCAGGTCTGGATAACTCATAACCACCACCGCGGCGGTGGCCATTTGATCCTTAATACCCACGTCCACCCCGGCCACCGTCTCCACCTTCTCCGGAATCGCCGCCACCTCGACGGCGGCGCTCAACTGGCGCTGCACCGCGACCACTTCCTTGGGCTTTAAATCCCACTCGTGCAACTCTTTAACTACCACATTTCCACCCCCAGGAACCGAATCCTACCCGGATAGTTCTATACTTGCTTCGGCCGCCGCGTCTGGCTTGTAATCCACCTCACAATTCCAACAAACGAGACGTCGACGGCGCCATTGAGCAAAGCAAACAGGGCAATTAAAAATGGACAAAAATCGCGCTTCCCTACTCAACGGCATGGAAATTCAGGGCGCCAACCTCACTACTATTCATATGGTCTATTGTAGGCCTGGCGGCATTGGTCGGCTGCTTTGCTCTCCTGTCCCACCTCTACAACCGCCGCACCCGCAAAGTGCGCAAAACGGGCAAGGCCCGCCCCCGGCGCGCCGGCCTAAAATTCCGCCACCGCGCCCTCTCCCTGGGCTTTCGCCTGGCCGAAACCAAGACCCTGAAAAACCTGGCCACCAAACTCATGCCCCGCATGCCCGAGCACCTGCTCACCAGCGCCGACGGCCGCCAGGTTTTGCGCGACGACATCGCCCGCCGTATCCAGCGCCGCCAGCGCGAAATAGAAGCCCTGACTACCATCCACCAGCGCCTCGAAAAGATGGACGAACACGCCGAAGAACGCAAAGCCGTGCGCGTTCCCACCAACCTGAACGTCCACATCGTCAAAGAAATGGCGCCCACCAACGAAGTCGATCCCAACACCGCCGCCCGGGTGCCGGGCCAGCTGCTCAACATCAGCGAGGGTGGCGCCGCCATCCGCACCGCCTTGGAAATCGACCCGCTCGAATTGGTCCACTTTTGGCTGGCCGACGCCCCTGGCCCTCTGCCCCAGCTC
>CAXGRO010000329.1:0-6602 GCA_964012055.1 uncultured bacterium | reverse complement strand
CCCCCCGCCGCAAGGTCGGCGGCGACTACGTTTTTGCCAGCGGCACCATGAACGGCAACCCCGTCGGTTGCGCTGCAGGTTTGGCCACCTTGAACGAATTGGAAAAAGAAGGAGTCTACGACCACTTCTACCAGATTTCGGACCGGCTCAAAGAGGGCCTGGAAGGCCTGGCCCAGGAGCGGGGCATTCCCTTCCAGGTCATCGGCGACGGGCCGGTGCTGCAGGCGGTGTTTAGCGACCTGCCCATGCACACCCACGTCGACGGGCTAAAGGCCGACGCCGCCGCGGCGCAGCGCTTTGCCATTGAGATGATCCGCCGCGGCATTTTTGTTAGTCCCGGCGGCAAACTCTACCTGTCGCTGGCGCACACTGCTGCGGACATCGACCGGACCCTGGAGGTGGCGGCCGACGTGTTGCAGGTGGTTGAGCCGGTCCTTGCCAAATGACGTTTTGGGGATGCGAGATCCCGCAATTCACAGTAAACCCACACAAACTTAGGAAATTATGACACAAGATCTCTTTTTGACTAAATCCGCCGTTATGGGCGGCGGTTTGATGGGCAGCCAAATCGCACTGGTGCTGGCCATGGGCAGCAAAGAAACGGTATTGATGAGCCGCCGCCAGGAAACGGTGGACAAGGCTATGCAAAATATCCACCGTTACGCCGGCGATTTGGAGCGCCACGATTTATTGCGCGGACAGACGGCGCCCGACGTGCTGGGGCGCATCCGTACCACAACCGACGTTGGGGACGCGGTGGGTGACGCCGAGTTTGTCGTCGAGTCGATCACCGAAAATCTGGAGGCCAAACAGGCGCTCTTTGAGGAGATGGACAAAGTAGCGCCCCGCGACACGGTGCTGGCGAGCAATACTTCGGGATTGCCCATCACCAAGCTGGGCGAGCGCATGCAGCACCAGGACCGCATTGGCGGCTCCCACTTCTTTCAGCCGGCCCACATCGTGCCCGTGCTCGAAGTGATCCGCGGCGACCACACCTCCGACGCCGCCATGGATCGGTCTTGCGAAATTTGGGAGCGGCTGGGCCGCACTACTTTGAAGGTGCAAAAGGACGGCCCTGGCTTTTTGGTCAACCGCTTGCAGCACGCCATTATTCGCGAGGCCGTGCACCTGCTGGCCACGGGGGTGGCCGACGCCGAGTCCATCGACCTGGCGGTGGAGCTGGGTTTGGCGCCGCGCTTTACCACGGCCGGTCCGCTCAAACAGCGCGATATAAACGGGCTGTCGATGCACGTGCGCGTGGCCAGTCATTTGTGGAAAGAGCTGGCCAGTTGGGAAGAGCCTTTGGCCTATTTGCAGGCCATGGTCGAGCGCGGCGAGACCGGGCTGGATTCGGGCAAGGGGTATTACGATTGGTCGAGCCAGGACCCCACCGCGGTGCGCAGCGAGAAAGATGAACACTTGATCCGCCGCACCGAACAGGTGATGGCCGACTGGCGGGCGCGGGCAAAATACTAAAGTCTCCAACTTAAAATTTGAGGCAGGGACATGGGGCCAACGCGCGTTGCGGTGATTGGCTGCGGGGCCATTGCCAACGGCGGCCATTTGCCGGCCTATCGGGCCGCTGCAGAGGCGGGTCTTTGCCAGTTGGTGGGGGTTTGCGACGTCGACCGGGAGCGGGCGCAGCAGGCTGCCGACCTGTATGGCGCAACGCCTTTTAAGCGGGCCGAGGATTTGCTGGCTACAGTTCGGCCCGAGGTGGTGAGCATCACTACCCTTCCGGCGAGCCACCGCGATTTGGCCCTGCTGGCCTTTGACGCCGGCTGTCACGTGCTGTGCGAGAAGCCGGTGGCGCTGCACTATGGCGCAGCGGCCGACATGGTGCGGGCGGCGGCGCGGGCGCAGCGGCTGCTGAGCGTCTGTTTTCAATATCGCTACTGGGACGAAGCCGTTTATCTGAAAGAGCGCATGGCCGCCCTGGGCCAGGTGCACGCGGCGCGCACCTGGGGCGGCAACGAGCACTGCTTTCCCACCAGCCCGAGCTATCACCGGCAAGACAGCGCCGCCGGCGGCGTGCTGGCGCACTGGACTATTCACAATCTGGATCTGATTCTGTGGCTGCTGGGTTATCCCCAGCCGCTGACGGCCAGCGCTTTCTGTCACCAGAGACTGGCGCGTTACCCACAGGCCCTGGGCCCGGCGTTGAGTTATGTAGAGCCCGCAGATATAGAACCGACAATTGAAGATTTTGCTCTGGGTTTTATGCGCTTGGCCGGCGATGCGGTGGTCACCGTCGAGGCGAATTTTCTCCAGCCCCCGTCCGGGCGCCGCGAGGGGTGGGAGTTTTTGGGGGCGCGCGGTGCCGCTTCCATTGCGCCGCTGCGCTTGTAGCTGGACGACGGCGGCGCCTGGACCGAGCGCACGCCGCCGCAAGGTGCGCTGGCGCCCTGCGACTACGGCATGGAGCGCCTCATCGCCGCATTTTTACACGCCGTGCGCAACGGCGAGCAAGCGCCCGTGTCGGGCGTGGAGATCCTGCGCTTGCAGCGCCTGGTGGACGCGCTCTACGCGTCGAGCCGGTGCGGCGGCGAAGTGGCGGTGGAATGCATAGCGGCAGAGGAAGCCGACGTTTAGATTGGGAGGAGCGCATGGAACTAATTTATATTGAATATTTCAGCCGCCGCCCGGGCGTGGATCTGGAGACGTTTAGAAAGCAGGCGGCCCAGGGGCAGGAGGGCTGGGACAGCGGTTTTGGGGAGGACCGACTGGTGCTGGGGCTGGGGCGCACCTGGCGACTGGGGCCGGAGCCGGAATACATGGCCGTGTGGCACTGCCCTGCGGCCGGCTTTGACCGGCTGGACAGTTGGGATGAAATTTTTCGCAGCGGCGGGGCCGACCATTTAGAGGAGCCTTTTTTTCAGGTGGCGCGCATCGACGTGGCCGGTTGCTATGCGCCGCTGCTGGAACCTGTGCAGGGGCGCGACGGCGTCTACTACGCCGAATTTTTTCGCGCTGGTGGCGATTTGGACGCCGTGCGCGATTTCTACCGGGAGCGATCCGAAGAGCACAGCGAGTTCAAGCTCAATTTATTAGTACATCGCGTGGGCAAACTGGGGCCGGACCCGGGTGGGATTGCCGTGTGGACCTTGCCCGACTTTGCCAGTTTGGGCGCGATTGCCGCGGATCTGGATGCGGTGCGCGAGCCCGTAGAACTGGTGACGGCGGGGACCTATGCGGATTTTGGCCGCGAGATTCTGTGAGATGGAATGAGCCGGTTTATGGAGAGTAATCTATGAGTACATCGCGCCGTTTTGAAGCCGGTCAGTTGCACGCCGTAACCCGGCACTTGCTGGAAGCGGCCGGTACACCGCGCCCCATCGCCCGGGTTACCGCGCAGGTTTTGGTGGGCGCCAATGTGGTCGGACACGACTCCCACGGGGTGCTGCACATGCCCAGGTATTTAACTGAGATCGAGAAGGGCGAGTTGCAGCCGGCCGCCGAGCCGCAAGTGGTCAAGGAGACGCCGGTGTCGCTGGTGATTGAGGGGCACGAGGGCCACGGGCACTATGGGGCGCGCTGGGGTATGGAGCGGGCGATTAAAAAGGCCAAAGAGAGCGGGGCGTGTACTACCAGCTTTGCCAGCCTGCGCCACATGGGGCGGTTGGGCGAATACGCCGAGATGGCGGCGCGGGCGGGCTGCATTGGTTTGATCACCTACGGCACGGCCAGGGCCGGGGGCGGATCTACTTTGCCCTATGGGGGACGGCGGGGCGCGTTTGGGACGAATCCGATTGCGGTGGGCGCGCCCACCGGAGACCGGGTGCCGTTTATTATGGATTTTGCCACCAGCAAGATTGCTGTCAGCAAGGTCTTTTTGGCACGGAATGGTGGCAAGGACTTGCCACCAGACTGCATTGTGGATAAGGACGGCAACCCCAGTACCAATCCCGACGACTACGGCAACGGGGGGTATCTGGCCGGGTTTGGCGAGCACAAGGGGTTTGCCATTGGCTTGCTGACATTTGTTTTGGGCGGGCTGTCGGGCAATATCAATGCGGCCGAAGGCTGGATGAACGGCACCCTGATGCAGGTGATTGACGTTGAGGCGTTTTTGCCGTTGCAGACCTACCAGCAGGGGCTGCGGGCGACGCTGGACGGCATCAAAGAGACCCCGCCCGCCGAGGGTTTTGACGAGGTGCAGGTGCCGGGGGATTTTGAGAGCTGCAAGCGGGCCGAGCGGTTGGCCGGTGGCATTGAGGTGCCGGGGCCTATCGTCGATCAGCTGGTGGAATGGGGGGAGAAACTGGGAGTGGATGTGGACGGGGTGCGGGCTTCGAGGGAGGACACCGACATTTACCGCGATCAGAGATGATGCTCGGCGAGTCGCTGTCCTGTAAGCGGGGGTCATTCAAGAGTAAGATGCGTTGTGCGTAGGTATTGCGCTTGCTATTTATTCGCCCGGCTCTGCACCGGCTTTCTTTCTGAGTGCTTCTTTTAAAGTCTTCGCCATTTGTTGCATATGCACGGGTTTAGTCACCGCACCCGCGAAGCCGAACTTTCTGTAGTCGGCCAGTATGGGATCGTTCGTATAGCCGCTGAAAACCAGGGCGCACGCCTGTGGATCGAACTCGCGCAATTTGCTCATCGCTTCTTTGCCTCCCATGGCGCCGGGAATGGTCAGGTCCATGATGACTACGTCGTACGGCACTCCCTTGTCCACGGTTGTGCGATAGGTCTGCAACATCGCCTCCCCGTCGAAGACGCTTTCCACCTCGTATCCCATCATTTCTAGCATCATCCCCACCGAATTGTGAACTAACTCTTCGTCGTCCATCAGTAAAATGCGGCCCGTGCCAACCGCCAGTTCCGGCTCGGCTTTAGAGCTGGCGGGCACTTGTTGCCGAACGGCCGGCAGGTAGAGGTCAAACGTCGTGCCCGCATCTTGTTGGGAACGCACCGCAATGTGGCCGTTGTGCTTTTGCATGATGGAATAGGTGATCGACAGGCCAAGGCCGTGGCCGGAGGATTTGGTGGTGTAATAGGGATCAAAAATTCTGGCGACGACGTTGGCGGGCATGCCAATGCCCTGATCGGCGACAGATATTTTGACATAAGACCCTTGCTCCATGGGGAGAGGGTCCAGGTCCGCTACTTCGATGTTTTCAGCCGCCAGGGTGAGGGTGCCGCCGGCGGGCATCGCCTGGTCGGCGTTGAGGACGAGGTCCTGGATGACCTGGCCGATCTGTGCTTTGTCGATATCCACCGTGTGCAGGCCCTGCGCAAAGCGATAAGCCGGTTTGGTGTTGGAGCCGCGCAGCGACAGCTCCGCCGTATCGCGGACCAGCTCTTCAATTGAAGCTAGCTCTTTAACCGGCACCCCGCCTTTGGCAAAGGTCAGCAATTGATGCGACAACTCTTCGGCACGTTCGGTGGCCCGCATCGCCGTTTTGGTCATGCGGTATTCAAAACAGTCTTTGTCCAGCTTCCTTTCCAGCACGGTGAGGCCGCCCACAATGCCGGTCAACACGTTGTTGAAGTCATGCGCGATGCCACCGGCGAGCAGGCCGAGCGATTCGAGATTCTGGTTTTTCCTGATCTCTTCCTCCATGCGCTGGCGGTCGGTGATGTCGCGAAAGACCAGAATTACGCCGTACACCGTTCCGTTTGCATCGATGATGGGGGCGCCGCTGTCGGCGATAGAGGCCTCGCGTCCGTGTCGCGAGATGAGGGACGTGTGATTGGCCAGCCCCACGACTTTACCTTCTGCCAGTACGTGCGTGACGGGGCTTTCTGCCGGCTGGCGCGTATTTTCGTTGACGATGTGGAAGATCTGATCTATGTGCTTGCCCTGCGCTTCCTCGAGAGTCCATCCCGTCAGCGCTGCGGCCACGGGGTTCATAAAGAGGACTTTTTTCTCTGTGTCGGTGGCCATTACGGCGTCGCCAATGCTGGCGAGTGTTGCTTCCAGCCAGTCTCTCTGTGTTTGCACCTCGTCGCCCGGTCCTCGACGGCCGAGCTGTGCAAAGGCATATGAGGCGCTCTCGTCTGCAATTTCGACCTGGGTTGCGACTGCGGGGAAGCAGCGAATTTCCTCAGATCTTAGTCGCTTGAACAATTCCTCGGTGTAGCCCTCGTCGGCAAAACCGTTTGCCAGCGCGGCGGGAGGCACGACGACCACCAGCCAGTAGGGCATGGCGTCGCCGATGCGGTCGATCAGGTCGGCGATGGCGTGGGCGGCAATGGCCGCGTCGGCGTGGAGACCGGCGACCAGGGCGCGGAGCAGTTCGGGGTCGAGGGACGCCGCTGGAGCCGGGGCGGATGCTGGTGTCGGCCGTTTTGTCGCCGTTGAGACTGAGATTTTTCAGTCCACCTCTAACTAATCCCAGAAGGGTTCCCCCTCTTTGACTTCTTCGCGCAAGACCTCCTCGACCAATTCGATGCCCAGCCCCGGCCCCTCGGGCACGGCGATCTTGCCGTCGACAAAATCAAAACCGTCCAGGCCGCCCATCGCGGCAACGTAGTCGTAGGTGTAGAGGCGCGACTCGCTCATGCTGAAGTTGCGCACGCAGGCGCCAAAGTGGATGTTGGCCATGTTGTGCACCAGCGAGCCGCAGTTGTGCAGCGCCACAGGCAGGCCGTAGTGG
>CAXGRO010000328.1:0-6613 GCA_964012055.1 uncultured bacterium | reverse complement strand
TGGCTCCGGGGGTAATGAATCCGCTCTGAGACCCCCGCCCCTCCCCGAGATGCTCCGTTGGCTTGATGGTGATCGAGAATCTTAGTACTATGCCGGTACCCGCAGTACTTAGCGCAGCTACACTGCGTTTGCAGAGGTCGAAGTAGGGGGCGGTCCCAGAGCGGGTTTCAAAGGCCCTGTCTGCAGGACAGCGGACAGAGCCGAAGGCCGCCAATTCTAAGAATTGAGCGTCATAAGCGAGGGATCGCCCCCTACCTCGACCGACCACATAACAATAAAACGAAAACATTTATCATGGACTTCGTTCAACTCACAGAACAACAACGCCAAAACTTTGACAGAGACGGATTCCTCGTCGTACCCAACGCCCTCACTCCGGAAACCGTTGCCCAACTCGTCGAGGCCGGCGACCACCTGATGCAGAAATTCCTCGACGACCCGCAAGAAACCTATTTGCAATTGCGCCAAGGCATTGTCCAGGAAGAAGCCTTTGCGGGGTTGGTGGCGCACTCGACCACCGTGCCGCTAGTGGTGCAATTTCTCGGGCCCAACATCCACCTCCACTCCGCTTCCCTCATCTACAAAAAACCGCGCGACCCCGCCGCCACGGCCCCCGAGCGCGGCTGGCACCGCGACATCGGCATCGCCGAAGATTTGGGACACAATGGGCTGTTGCGGCTGGGGATTAAAGTGTGTTATTGCCTGACCGATTTCCACCAGCCCAACGCCGGCCTCACCCTCATGGCGCCCGGCAGCCACTTTTTGCAAGAACCGCTGGGCATCGCCGCCGGGCAGGTCGACCCGGACCAGGTCAGCGAGCCCCGGCTCAACGCCGGCGATGCGCTATTCTTTGAGAACCGCACCTACCACACCGCGGCGCCCAATTTAAGCCACAACCTGTCCAGGGTGATTATTCACGGCTACGCCTACCGCTGGATGAAACCCGACGTCCACCTCGACGTGCCCGACGAGCGCGTGCTGCAGCGGCCCGATCCTATCGAATGCCAATTGCTGGGAGGGTATCGCAACGTCGACGCGCCGCCGACAGCGCTGCTGGAATGGGCCGAGAGCCACGGCGTCAAGCCGGCGGACGTGCCCTGGACGGTAGAGGCTTAACTAGGAAGAACTCTTCTTCAAATTCTCCGAAACCCGCGCGTTGAGCTCCTCCAACTTCTTGCTCTTATCCGCCAGCTCGCGCGCCAACCGTCCGCGCTCCACGTGGTTGTTGATGCGCACCAATAACTCGTCCTTCTGAAACGGCTTGGTAATGTAGTCCACCCCGCCGGCGCGAAACCCCTCGGCAATGCCCTGCACGTCGTGGTGGGCGGTGAGAAAAATCACCGGGATGTCCTTGGTGGTCTCGCCCTCCTTGAGCTTGCGGCAGGTCTCGTAGCCGTCCATCATCGGCATCATCACGTCCAGCAAAATCAGGTCGGACGCGGCGCGCGTGGCGATTTGCAGCGCCACCTGCACGCTGCAGCCGGCCGCCTCCAGCGAGCGACACAGCAGTTCCAAATTGTCGGGCTGGTCGTCGGCCACCAGAACTTTGGCGTCGGTCAGATCGGTTCGTTGTTCACTCATAGTCCACTGTTTCCAAAACGATTTTAATGGCGTCCATATCAAATTTTTGCACCAGGTCGCGCAACTGCTCCGCCAGTGCCTGGCCCTCGGCGCCCAGGGCTTCCACCACGCCCAGATGTTTTTTCACTTCGGTTACGCTGTGCGTCTCCACCGCTTCCTTGAGCGCCTCGTACAGCGACGCCGGCAAACGACACCGGTTAAATCCTGCGGCAAGGCGGCAACGTCGACGGCCACAACCACGTCAAAGTCGCGGCGTTGCAGGCGGCGCAACAACATGTCGCGATTCATTTCGTTGTCTTCGACCAGGAGGATCTTAGCCATCTACTTTCTCTGCTCCATTCGCTTGTTGCGGCACTTGGACGCTGTTTAATACGTGAGCGCGCACCTGCTCCATGAGTTCCTCGCGGCTGTAGGCGCCCTTTTCCAAAATGGTCTGCACGTAACCGTTGAGGCGGCGGCGGTCTTCCTCTTCCAGCACCTTGGCCGTGACCACAATAACGGGGATGGTGCGCCATTCCCGGTGCTGGCGCAGCGCTTCGATAAATTGAAAACCGTCCATCTGCGGCATCATCAAATCCAGCAAAATCAAATCGGGCAGGTTGGCCTCCACCCGCTCCAGGGCAACGCGGCCGTTCTCGGCTTCGTCCACCTGCCAGCCGCCGCGCTCCAGCATGCGCCGCATCATCGCGCGCGTTTCCTCATCGTCCTCCACCACAAGAATGGGACAGGGCGGTTCGGAGCACTGGTATTTGTGCAAGACCGCAGTCAGCTGCTCCCACTCGATGGGTTTGGTCATGTACTCCGACGCGCCCAGGGTGTAGCCCATGTTGCGGTCGTCCAGCATGGTCAGAAGAATAACGGGTATTTCGGCTAGCTCGGCATCGGCCTTGAGCGCGTTGAGTACGGCCCAGCCGTCCATACCCGGCATAATCACGTCGAAGGTGATGACGGCGGGTTTGAGCTGGCGCGCCGCCTCGGCCCGCACCTGGGCGGGCAGGCGCACGGTAAAAACCGACCCCTGGCCAGTTGCGCGCCCTGCGCCAGCGACCCGGCGTCACCGTCTTTCCCGGCTTTTTCGGCTATTCGGCGCAGGGGCGCGTCGTCACCTTTTCGCGCGGCGGCGTCGACATCACCGGCTCCATATTGGCCGCGCCGTCGACGCCGACCTCTACGAAAACTTCACCGACGTCGACTCGGTTTTTGTCGCCAACCCGGCGCTGGTGGCCAACCCGGCGCCGGTGGCCGAAATCACCTACCGCGAAATGCGCGAGCTGTCCTACACCGGCTTCTCCGTCTTCCACGATGAGGCCCTGGAGGCGGTCTTCCACGCCGGCATACCCGTGGCCATCAAAAACACCAACAACCCCCAGGCACCGGGGACGCGCATTGTGCTTGAGCGCCAAAGCGCCAAAGCGCCGACGTGCCGGTGGTGGGCATTGCCGCCACTGGGGGGTTTTGCAGCGTCTACATCAGCAAATATCTAATGAACCGCGAAGTGGGCTTTGGCCGCCGCCTGCTGCAATTGTTTGAAGACGAAGCCATTCCCTACGAGCACACCCCCACCGGTATCGACAACATCTCGGTCATCGTGCGCCAGGAGTACTTTTCGGCCGCCACCGAAGAGCGCGTGCTGCGCCACATTCGCACCGACCTGGCCGCCGACGAAGTGGCGGTGGAGCGTGACCTGGCCCTGGTCATGGTGGGGGGGGAGGGCATGGACCACACCATTGGGCTGGCCGCCCGCGCCTGCGGCGCCTTTGCCCAAGCCAGAGTCAATATCGAAATGATCAACCAGGGCTCCAGCGAGGTGAGCATGATGTTTGGGATTAAAGAAGCAGACTGCCCCGCCGCGGTGGGGGCGCTCTACCAGGAGTTCTACGGCTAGGGGACTTCTGCGGCGGGTGGCGGCGCTTTGTCTATCTTTTTCGCCTCGCCACTCAGCGTCATAAAATACCATATGGCCACCAGCGCCGAAACGAGCAGCACGTCGATTAGCAGCATCACCCACCGCCTTCTGACTTTTTTCTTTTTTTCCTCCACCGTCATCTCCAGTTAAATAACCTAAAAAATATAACCCCTCCGCGCCGCAGGGTGGGATCTTTATTGCAGAAGGCCTTCTATGGAGCGACAATGCAAGAGATACACGAGGCACTAAACCGAGCATGCGCTTCGACTGACACCCGCCTCAACTATTGAGACAGCGCGCAGTCCACGAGCCATATGTCCGCTGGTGTTGGGGGTGGCGGTTTCGGTGTTTTTGGGGGAGCAGAGCCACAGTGTGGCTCTGCGGCCGTGGGAAAGGGCGGCCTATAAAACAAAAAAGGGGACCGCCTTCTAGGCGGTCCCCTTGGTCTTTATTGTGGGCTGGCCGTTTATGGGCCGACCGGATACTCGTAATAAGTGAGCGTGTAGACCGCAGCATCGACTTCGGAAAAGATTAACTGGGCTTCGTAGTCGCCTGCCGCCAGTACCAACGTCTCATTGGCCGACGAGCCGTCGGTCAATGAGTTCCACATCACGGCTGAATCGGATACCCTGACAATCTGGAACTCGTTTTCCGTGGCCTCAATATCGGCACCGATGAGTTCAAAGTAGAAGCAGCTGGGCACCTGGTACGGGTTGGCGCTGGGTTTGAGCCAGGCGCAAACCGAAGTGCACATCTACGACCAGGACGATATCGACGAGACCAACCTCAACCGCCAGGTGCTGTTTTACAAAGCGGTCGGCCAGCCCAAGGCACCGGTGTTGGCGGCGCGGCTGCAGCAACTCTTCCCCAAAATGAAACTGTGTGGCTACGGCCTGGCCATCGACGAGCGCAGCAGCCAGCATCTGAGCGCCCCGCTGCTGGTGGCCTGCCCCGACAACTTTGCGGTGCGCGCCCTGCTCAACGACGTCGCCTGCAGCCGGCAAAAAACTCTGGTCAACGACGGCACCTCGGCCATGGGCGGCTCCTGCATGACCTATGCGCCGCAACACACCGCCTGCCTGTCTTGCCGGCTCAACATAGATGAGTTGGCGCAACAGGAGCGCCAGGCTCGCAGTTGTGCCCAGGTGGAGGCGTCGGTGGTCACCAGCAACGCCATAACCGGCGCCCTCATGGCCTGGAAAACCCGGGAGTTGGGCGCCGGCAAAGTGAAGGCGGGCATTTGGGAATACGACGGCCGCGGCCGGGGCGTGCGCGTTGGCGTCCACTCGCCCCGGCCGCCGTGCGGTTGCCATCTGAGTTAGTGCGAACTAACATTTATCAAATCGCAACTCCATTCTCTACAACCACCCGCATCAATACCTCCAAGCGCCCCAACGGACGCCGGGGAATAGGGCGTATCAATTGCAGATGGTGCCATGTATTCTTCGCCAAACTCGCCGACAGAGGATCTAATAAGGCTCGTCACCGACACTGTGCAGAAAGAGCCCTGCGGTGCAAAAAACCCCACACCGGTCTCACCGTAGCGCAGCGCTTTGTGGCCACTTTTGCGGACGGCTCCAGCCTCTTTGTCAAAGCCGAAATGGACGATTTCACCGAAAAATGTCTGCGCGTCGATCACTTAATTATGTCGACGATAAAAGAAGATTTTGTGCCCGCGGTAGTCGACTGGTTGGAGCCGCCCGGGCAGCGCCCGGTTCTGCTCATCGATGACATGAGCGGCGCCCACTGGTCGGCCGACTGCGACCCGGTTTTGTGGAAGCTCGGGCAGTTTGAAATTTTGTTTGAGACGCTAAAGCGGGTGGCTGCCGGCGACGGCCAACCCCAACTCGTCGGCGTGGGAAGAAATCGGCGCCGCACCCGCAAAATTTCTGCAGTGGGGGCTGTGCTCTGAACCCTGGTTTAACCAGGCACTTCCCCAACTAATTGCCGCCGAACGCCAAGTGACATTAGAAGGAGATGTCCTGGTACACAACGACGTGCGCAGCGACAATCTGTGTTTCTTCGATAGGAGAATGGTGCTGGTCGACTGGAGCCCGGCGCGACGCGGCAACCCCCTGCACGATTTGTCTTACGTGATCACTTTTCTGCCTTTGGAGGCATGAGCGGCATCGTCTGCCGCCGTCGTGCCCAAAATCCGCCGCGCCTTCTGGGTCAATTGGTCCGGCGCCCACGTTGGCTCGCGCACCTGCTCCACCGTCACCTGGCCCACGCCCTCAATGTGCTGGCGGATGCGCTGCTCCATGTTTTCGGCAAACCAGCCCAACGAATTCTGGCGCCCCGAATAGGGCAGCACCAAGTCGATGTAAACCGCGTCGCCGTCTATTTTCACCTCCCGCACCCAGCCCAGGTCCACGTAGCTCAATATGCGTTTATTGGTGGGCCTGCCTCTGATATAGAGCTCGGTGTCGGCGCACCAGCCCAGGGCATCGACGACGTTGTCGACGTTGAGCGGTTTGCGGCTTTGCTCCACGTCTTCCTGGGTCGGCGGGTTCGACAAGCTTGCGGTATAATCGACCAGCATGCCAAAGCCACTTTCGCGCGGCGGCTCGTACTTGTGCAGCAAATAGGCATTCTTCTCGTATATAAAATCGCCGGCGCGAATCAGCGTATTGCGCAGCGGGTAGCGCACCCACAGCCCGCCCCACTGGTTGCTCAGCGCCACCGAGGCCGGCTGCGGCCAACTGGGGTGGGTGCACTGGTAGTCGAGCCGGATGCAGGCAAAAGCGTTGCCCGTATCCTTGTTGAATACGGTGAGCCAGGCCGGGTCCTGGTTCGACCAGCCCTTGAGGCCAAAGCCAATTTCCTCGTCGCCCATGCGCCAGGCCACGTCGGGCATGTCTCGGCAGATGCCCACCCACTCGTCGTTGCGGCAATCGCCAAAGCGCACGTCTTGCAAAACCTCCAGACGCGACTCCATCACTACATAGGGCACCCCAGCGTAGAAGCTGTAGGTGACGCTGGCCACCACCTTGTAATCGCGGCCGACGCCCGGCCCTATGGACAGAATGGGGTGACCCCAGCGCTTGAGGCGCAGGCAGACCGGGCCGCGGATCACTTCATAGTGGGGCGGGCGCTCCCAGCTAGTGATGCGGTAGCGGCCGGTGT
>CAXGRO010000327.1:0-6614 GCA_964012055.1 uncultured bacterium | reverse complement strand
GAGGGGCGGCCGTTGTTGGCAATTACTATGGGGGATCCGGCGGGGATTGGGCCGGAGGTGGTGCTCAAGGCGTTGGCGCAGGAGGAGGTGTACGAGCGGTGTCGACCGTTGGTGATTGGGGATAGGCGCATTTTGGAACGGGCGGGTGAGTGGGTGGGGGCGGTCGATTGGCGGTATGAAGTAATTGAAGAACCAGAGGCGGGGGCGTACGAGGCGGGGGGGATTGCGCTGATGGATATGGGGAATGCGGCGCTGGCGGCGTGTCCGCCGGGGCAGGTGCGGGCAGAGGCGGGGGGGGCGGCGGTGGAATACGTTTTTCGGGCTTGTGATTTGGCGATGGGGGGGAAGGTGGATGCAGTGGTGACGGCGCCGCTGCACAAGGAGTCGATGAATAAGGCGGGGCATGCCTATGCCGGGCACACCGAGTTGTTGACCGAGCGCACGGGGGCCGAGCGCGTCAGCATGTTGTTGGTGGGACCGCAGTTGCGCGTGGTGCACGTCAGTACGCACGTGGCGCTGGCCGAGGCGATTCGGCGGGTAGAGCGGCAGAGGGTTGGGGAAGTAATCGATTTGGCGCATAGGTCCTGTAGAGTGTTGGGTATTAAAAAACCGCGCATTGCGGTGGCTGGGCTCAATCCGCACGCCGGCGAGGGGGGGCTTTTTGGCGATCAGGAGGAGGTGGAGATTGTGCCGGCTATAGAAGAGGCGAGACAGCGCGGGCTGGAAGTGTACGGGCCCGAGCCGCCCGACACGGTATTTTTGCGCGCAGTCAACGGGGCGTTTGACATTGTCGTGGCCATGTACCACGACCAGGGGCATATTCCGATGAAGCTGTTGGCTTTTGACAGCGGGGTGAACGTCAGTTTTGGGCTGCCGATTATTCGCACTTCGGTGGATCACGGCACGGCGTTTGACATTGCCGGTACGGGCGCGGCCAGTGCGGTCAGCATGCGGGCGGCTATTGACACGGCGCTCAACATGGTGGCCGCGCGGCGGGCGGGGTTGGGTTGAAGGAGGCCGTGCCGCACATCGCCGTCGTAGCCGACGATTTGACCGGCGCGGCCGACACCGGGGCCATGTTTGCGGCGGCGGGGCTGGCGACACTGGTCGTTTTTAGGACCGGCGCGCGTTTTGCCACCGACGCCTTGCTGGTGTCGACGCATAGCCGGCATTTGCCAGCGGAGGAAGCTGCGGCGCAAACAAGGACGGCAGTGTCGCAGGTTTTAGATATGGGCAGGCCGGAGTGGGCCTACAAGAAGATCGACTCCACTTTGCGCGGGCATCCCGGGGTTGAATTGGCGGCGTTGATGGAAGCTGCAGCGTGTGAGCGGGTGCTCATTGCGCCGGCTTTTCCGGCGCAGGGCCGCACGACGGTCAACGGCCGGCAGTTGGTCGACGGCCGGCCGCTGGAGGAGACACCCTTTGGTGGTGAAGTCGCCACGTCGGAGGTCGCCGCGTTTTTTAGAGAAGTGAGACCGGACTGGAAAATTGTAGATCTGGAGCTGGAACTCGTGCGCGCCGGCGCAGATCGCATTGGGCAGGCGATGCTTGCTGCGGGCAGTGGGATATTTATTGCGGATGCCGAGACGGACGGGGATTTGCACTGTCTTGTAAAAGCGGCGCGTGCCACAGGTATACATCTATTATGCGGTTCGGCGGGTTTGGCGCGGGCATTGCAGGAAGTCGCTGCCTTTGAACCTACGGCGGAGCGACGGGATCTGCCGTTTATGGAAGCTGGCCCTGTGTTGATTGTGGCCGGCAGTCAACACCCGCAAACGGCGCGCCAGGTTGAGCTGGCCGCAAAACAAGGCGTTGAGGTTGTGCGGCCGGACGGGACGGGAGTGGGGGATATGCAGAATGGAGCAGTAGATGCGATAGTCGGGCATATGCGTGCCGGGAGGTATGCGGTGTTATCCACGGTCGGCATGGATTTAGCTCCACTCGACGCACAGGAAATCGCCGCTTATTTAGGTCGTCTAGTGGGGCAGGTATTAAAGCAAGTGGTCGTCGGCGGTTTGGTTCTGACTGGGGGAGATATTGCCATGGCCATATGTACTGCGTTGGAAAGTACTGCGCTGTGGCTGCATGGGGAAATTGAGCCGGGCATCCCTTACGGGCGACTCGCAGGCGGCGAGTACTCTGGTTTGCCCGTAGTAACTAAGGCCGGGGGGTTTGGCACAGATCAGGCGTTGATTAAAGCCGTACGCGATCTGATGGAACGCACCTGACTGAACTTCGACTTTTCCCTATAACCATCCACATCAATGTAGCTGCGCTAACTCATATATTGGTCCCGCAATACCCGCCGCATGACTTTATTCGAGGCCGTGCGCGGCAGGCTGTCGGCGACAACCACATCGCCAATTTTAAAAAGCGGATTGAGTCGCGTGCGAATGGCCTTTTGAAGTTTTTCTCGCAACACCTCTATCTCACCTGTAGTGTCTGACGCCGACACGACATAGACTACCAACTGACTCGGCCCCCCGCCCAGTGGAGAGACGGCGATGGTGGCGGTTTCGCCGACCCCTTCCACTTCGTTGAGTACGCGTTCAATTTCTGCCGAACTCACTTTAATGCCGCCCAAATTCATGGTGTCGTCCACGCGGCCGTGGGCGCGGTAATAGCCTTTGGGCAGGCGCTCGATCTGGTCGCCGTGGCGGCGCAGGGGGATGTCGTCGTCAGGGGAAGTGGGCGCGGAAAAATATACTTGGTGGTGGTCGCGGTTCAGCAATTCGGTGGACAGGCCAATGGAGGGCGGCAAAATGAAGACTTCGCCGCTGTCGGCGGGCTGTTCGTCGTCGTCGAGCAGGACAAAATCCAGGCCCAAGGCGGCGGTGGTGAAGGTCGATGGCGCCGCCGCTTGTACTAACGTGCCGGTGATATAGCCACCGCCGATCTCGGTGCCGCCGCAGTATTCGACCACGGGCCGATAGCCGGCCTGCACCATCAGATAGTGCATGTCTTCGGGGTCGGAGCACTCGCCGGTGGAACTGAAGGCTTTGATCGCGCGCCAGTTGAGGCCGGCCGGGCAGTCGCTGTCGCGCCAGGCGCGCACCAGGCTGGGGACTACGCCCAACATGTTGACCTGGGCGTTTTGCACAAATTCGGCAAAACCTCTACTGGTGGGCAGGTCGTAGCAGAGGGCGATGGTGGCGCGGTTGATGAGGCTGGCAAAAATGAGCCACGGCCCCATCATCCATCCCAGGTTGGTGGGCCAGGCCACGACCTCGCTCGGCTGGATGTCGTGGTGCAGGCAGCCGTCGGCGGCGCATTTGATGGGCGTCGTCTGGGTCCAGGGGATGGCTTTGGGCTCGCCGGTGGTGCCCGAAGAGAACAGGATGTTGATGTGGTCACCCGGCCGGCGCGGCACGGGAGCGAACGTTTCTTTGGTGCCGAGGAAATCGTTCCAAACCAGATCGGCCGGACGCAGTTCGATTTGCAGCGACGCGTCGCAGGCGAGGACAATGGCGCGGGGGGCGTCGGCTTCTACCAGGCGGGCGTACAGCGGCAGGCGCTGGTCGCCGCGGGGGATGACGTCCTGGGTAAAAACGGCGCGGGCGCCGGCGATGCGCAGGCGGGTGGCGATTTCGGCGGCGGAGAAACTGTCGGCGATGGAGACGACGGTGCAGCCAGCGGCGATGATTCCCAGGTAGATGGCGACCGATTCGACGGTCATGGGCATGGCGATGGCGATGGCGTCTCCGGGGCCAAAATGGCGATCGGCCAGGCTGTTGGCGATGCGGTTACACAGCGCCCGCAGGTCGCCGTAACTCAGGGTGGATAAGGGGCCGTCTTGGCGCTGATAGACGATGGCGGGCGCGTCGGCGTCGGCGTTGAAGCAGCTGTCGACGATATTGAGTGTGGCGCCGGCGAACCACTGCGGCTTTTCGGCGCCGGCGGAGAGGTCGAGGGCGCAGTCGTATTGTTCTTGTAGGCGAATGTGCAGGCGGCGCACTATCTGGTCCCAATAGTCGGCGCGGTGTTGAACAGACCAGGCGTGTAGGTCGGCGTAGGTGGCTAGGCCGAGGTCGCGCATGAGAGCGGCGATATTGGAGGTCTGGATGTCCTCGTCGGTGGGGATCCAGATTGGGGCGGGGCCGTTGGAGGCGTCCCATTGGGCAAAGACGGTGTCGTGCAATAGGCGGTGGAAGGCGAAGGGTTGTTCTGGCGTGAGGACGTCGCGCGTCAGTTGCTGCCAACATTCCACCTCAGGCAGGGTGAATGCCTGGTTTATTTGCGACAGGAGGGCTGTGGAACCGGCCGGGTCCAAACCCTGGTCGATGAGTTGGGCGTGGCTGAGTTGGGCGGGCATGGGATCAGCTTAGCCGGCCAGGGCGGGGTGGGCGCGCAGGAAGGCGAGGCTCTGTTCCATCCAGGCGGCGTGTTCGGTGTTATTGGGGGGCAGGCGCAGTTTTATGCAAACGGTCGTTGCGGCGGGATCGGGTAGCTTTGTTTGCAGCAGGGGCAATATGGCGTCGAAGTCGACCGAGCCCTGGCCCAAGGGAGTGCCCCAGATGGTGACGTCGTTGGAGCGATAGGGGTAAATTTGCACGTCCTTGAGGGCCACGGCGACGGCGTGGGGCAAAACGATCTGGGCGGCGTCTACGGGGTCTTCGCAGACGGGGAAGGGGTTGGTGGTGTCGAAGGCCATTTGCAGGGCCGGGTGGTCGATGTGCTGTTGCACCTCGACGAGGTCGGCGGCGCGGTAGTCGAGGTGGGGCAGCAGGCCCAAATGGATGTTGCGCTCGGCGGCGGCGCGGGCGACGCCGTCCAGGTTTTCGATGAGCAATTGCTGCTGCTCGGTCAGGGGCGGGTTTTTGGAAAAGCGGTTGTGCAGGTTGCCGGCGCCAAAGATGACCACAGTTGAGACGCCGCCGCGCACGGCGACGTCAAAGGCTTGTTCGGCGCGCTGGCGCAGGCCAGAGGGGCCGCCTTCGGGCGTGACAAAATCGCCGTGCCAATAGCCCACCCAGGTGATGCCCAGGTCGGCGGCTTTGCGGCCCACGGCGGCCACGTCTTCGCCCTCGTCGAGGGGCAGGGAGGCTTCCAGGGCTTGCAATTTGTAGTCGGCGCAGCGGTCCAGCAGCCACTGCAGAGGGTTATCGTTGGGCTGGACGCCGCTGTAGGTGGGAGAGGAGAGTCCGAGTATCATTGTTTTATCTCGCGAAACGGGTTGGGGTGCGGGTGAATATAGCGAGGGGCAAGCGAGTTGAAGCTCGTATAGACATTGCGGAGGTTAGTCGGTCGTATGCGGTAACGGTCCATCTGCCTATGTTTTAGGCCGGGGGCGGCATGAAAGCGAGTTGCGGGTCGGCGGCGCGCACTTCGGCTTCGGGCAGGCCCAATTCGCGGCGCACGATGTTGGTCCCCTGCACTAAAGCGACGCATTTGTAAAAGGCGATGCGGCGCGACAGGCCCTCGCGGCCAAAACCGCAGTCGGTGGTGATGATGAGGCGCTCGGGCGGCAGGTATTGCAGGGCTTTGCGGATGAGGTCGGCGACGACTTCGGGGGGTTCGACGACGGTATTGGTGTGGCTAACGGCGCCAATGGCGACCTTCTTGTTTTTGGGCACGTCGGCAAAGAGGGCCAGGTCGCAGCCGCCGGTGCTGGCGCACTCAAAGGTGAGCACGTCGGCGTTGAGGTCAAGGAGGTGGGGCAGGGCGGGGGCGTAGCTGGGGCGCTCCCAGAACATGGCCTGCTGGTTGGGGTTGCCCCAGCAGGTGTGGGCCCAGATTTCGGCTTCGACGCCTTCTACTTCGCGGTTGAAGGCCTGGGTGAAAAAGGCCAGGTCGTCGCTGGTGGTTTTGGGGTTGAGGGCGCGGAAGTGGTGTTGCGGTTCTTCCACCTGGATCACCTGGCAGCCGGCGGCGGCCAGTTCGCGCAACTCCTGATTGACGATGGTGGCCAGGGCCAGAATCATGTCGGCTTCGCTGTCGTAGGCCTCGTTCCACAGCATGCTGGGGATGGTTTGGGCGCTGACGCTGCCGAATTTTACCGGGCGTTCGGCTAAGCGCTGGGCCGTTTGCCAGATGGCGGTATAGTGCAGGGGGCCGCGCTCCAATTTTTCTACGGCGACGGGCGGTTGCGAGGCTTCCTGCACTTCCCACAGGATCTGGCCGGGTTGGAGGTCGAGACGCTGCGACCAGCCGGGTGCGATGTCGCGGTGGCCGGCCACGCCCTGCAGGCGCTCTATGGGGTAGAAGAACCACGAGCGCCCGCCCACGTCCTGGTCAAAGCGGGCGTCGCCGTCGGTGAGGATGTCGAGGCCGGCGCGGGCCTGGTCGCTGAGGATGCAGGCGACGGCGTCGAGGTATTGCTCGCGGTAGACGGAGTCGGCCAGTGCCGATTTAAAGGGGCGGCCGCGCAGGTTTTCGCAGAACCAGTGGGGGCGTGGGTAGGAGCCGACGACGGTGGTCGGCAGTATTTTGTCTTTGGTCGCGGTAAACATAGGGTGCTTTCGCTTGGGCTTGAGATAGAGATGCTCTTTAATAGACAATACTGTGGACACTTTTTGTAAGTCATTGATAAATAACAGTTTAGATAGATAGGCATTGAAATGTGTAACTTGTTGATAAATAATCACTTACGAATTTCAACCTTACAAAAATCCGCT
>CAXGRO010000326.1:0-6632 GCA_964012055.1 uncultured bacterium | reverse complement strand
CCCGGGCCCGCCGATCCACACCATGCCGTTGTCGTCGGCCAGCAGCAGATTCCAGTCCGCCGCTTCGCTATCTTGCGGCCAGGGCACCACCTGCCAGGCCTGGGGCGCGTTGGCGGCCAGCACCAGCACTTGGCTTTGCGCGCCTGCGCCGACGATGGTCCAATAATTGGCATATATATCTCTAGTGAGTGGAATCGGCGCTGCGTGAGATCCGGCATACTCCGGTACGGCTTCGCTCGTCCCGTCTGGCCCGAGATTTTGCGCGGCGCCCTCCACCCACACGCGGCCGTCCGGCGTGCGCACCACCCGCCCACTGCCCGCGGGGTCGCCGAACGTTTTGGAGACCTCTTTGGACTGTTCGTCGCCGGCTGCGGAGAGGCGCATTACGCGGCCGCCGTGCGTGTAGTAGATGTTGCCGTCGACGCCGACGGCGGCCCCGCCGATGTCGCTCTTGGCCAGTTCGCTGAGTTCCTCTCCTCTGAGTGCCAGCAAGCGGCCCGCGGCGACGAGGTATACGGCGCCGTCCCGGGCGGTTAGAATAGTTGTGGCCGCCCCTGGTAATTCGGTTACGAGCTGCATTAGTTCTGCATCCTTTACTTGCGCCTTGCTTGGCACTGTAATGGTGAGGAGAGAAAAAATTGAGATGATGGTTTTGATTGGGTGTAGTACTCGCCTCATGGTGTCATCCCTATTTTGTCAGCTGGGCGGTGAAGTCGGTTATAAGGGGTTTTTATTCGGGGATGTGCTGGCGCTCGCCCTGGGGCTGGTATTGCCGGCCTTTGACGATGCGGGTCAGCGCGTCGTTGTAGGGGGCGCTCAAGCCCAGCCGCTCGCTCTCGCGCACCACGTAGCCGTTGAGCGAG
Source organism: uncultured bacterium (assembly GCA_964012055.1). GTDB lineage: Bacteria > Latescibacterota > UBA2968 > UBA8231 > UBA8231 > CAXGRO01. The sequence continues at coordinate 5,769 of CAXGRO010000326.1, read as the reverse complement.
TCGATTTCGGTCTGCCGCCCGCGCAAGAGGTGCTGCTGCATGGAGACGCGGTGGAATTTTTTGGCGCTGTAGGCTTTGATTGACTCCAGCGGCGTCGGGTCGGCCAATTGGATGCCCTTGGCCGCCACCAGGGCCAGCACCTCTTCGACGATTTTGGTTTGAAACTCGTCAAAGGCTGCCACCTCGCGGATGTGTCCCGGCCGCAGGTCGGAGATGGCACACAGCGGGTTGATGCTGCAGTTGAGTACGAACTTGCCCCACATGGTGGCGACGATGTCGTCTTCCACTTGCGGTTGCATGCCGGCTTGCTCCATGGTGGCGCGGATGGTCTCCAAACGCTCGGTCTGCTGCCGATCCAACTCGCCCAGGTAGGTCGGTCCCTTATTGGTGTGGCGCACCCGACCCGGCGCCTGCAGGTCGGCGCTGTGGAAGGTCAAGCCGCCCACCACCCGGTTGGCGCCCACCACCTCGGTTAGCGTTTCTATATTGCCGAGCCCGTTTTGCAAGGTCAGCACGCAGCCGTCGGCCGCCAGCATCCCCTGCGCAGCCGATGCCGTGGCGCCGGTGTTGTAACCGTTGACGCAGACGACGACCAGGTCGACGCCCGACACCGTGCTTGGGTTGGTGGTCGCTGTGACTGCGGCGACAAACTCGCCGTGCAGGCCCTCCATTTCCAAACCCCGTTCTTGCATCGCCTGTACGTGTTCCTCCCACACATCGACCAGGGTCACCTGTGCGCCGGTGCGCGCCAGATTGGCGCCGTAGAGGCAGCCCATATTGCCGGCGCCAATTACTGCTATATGCATTGTCTTCCTCGACCGTTATTTAACTTCATTGTTGGTTATCTCTTATCTAGGGGTTCGGCTGTTTTGGCATATGCGTTTTGGCTGTCTAGATAAAATACATTCGTTGTTCGCACTTTGACCATTTCGGTGAAGGTGAAAAAAGTCGACGGCCCCCCGGCTGTTAATAGCGATTAACCATGCCGGACTTCGATTATTCGACGAGCGGCCCTTTGCTTTTTACTTCGTCGTAGAACTGAGCGAACTTAGCGCTGCCGTCGTCGTCGATGATTTCCAGCGTTGAGCCGCGCTCGAAGATGGGCAGCGCCGACCGCGTATAACTTGCGTGAAAGGCACTGCGGTAGCCGGCGATGTAGACGGCCTCGCCGCAGGCCCGCTGGTATTTGTAGATGTGGCGCACGTGGTCTATCATGGTGTAGTCGGCCTCGTACTGCTTTAGCGCCGCTTCGTCAACTTGGATGCCCAGCCCCGGGCCATCGGGCAGTTTGTAATATCCCCCCCGCACTTCAATGGGTTGTGTTAGCAACTGCGATTCGTAGATGTTCATGCAGGTGATGGCCGGCCAGCGCGCCTGGGTGCACACCGCCGCAATGTGGGCGGCCCAGGTGGTGGTGATGCCGGTGCCGATCAACTGCAGCCAAAAGGGTTTGTTGGCGGCCCTGAGCACGGCGTCCTGCTCCAGCAGCCGCGCCGCGCCGCCGCCGATGATGAGGCCGTCGGTGACGTCGTCGCGCAGCGCGGTGATGATGGGCGGGTCGTCGTAGTGCATGGCCAGCGGCCGGTTGATGCGCTCGCGTATCTGCGCGTTGCCGGCGATGTCGGCCTGCGGAATGGGGGTTTCGATCATGGCCACCTGCTCGTACTGTTCGAGCGACTTCAAGAATTGAATGGCGTTGGTCGAGTTGACCAGGTGGCCGTTGAAGTCGAGATCAAATTTAAACTGCGGCGGTACCACTTTTATGCCGGCCTGGAGGCAGGCGTGCAGGTCTTGCCAGGGCCGCGATTTGAATTTGGCCGACATATACCCCTGGCTGACCGCGTCGCGGCACTGCTGGGCCCAGTCTTGGGGGGGCATGTCGCAGGCCCACCACGATATGGGGCACCAGTCTTTTAGTTTTTTTCCGAGCAGGTCGCAGGCCGAAACGTTTTCGTTTTTCCCCACCGCGTCAAAGAGCGCCTGTTGCAACCCGGCGCCCAAATCGTCGTGCCACAGCAAGCCGGCCGCCTCCTGGCCGACGACGCGGTCTTCGACATCGGTTGGCACGCGGGCGTGGGTGGCGTGCAGTATGGTCTCGCCCCAACCGACGACGCCGTTTTCGAGAGTGAGCTTGCAGATTTGCACGATGCGCCACGCCGGAATCCAATAGCGCAGGTGTTTGTCGCCGTGCGCATTAAACGGCACGTCGAGGTGGGTCAGTTCAATGGCGGCTATTTTCATTTTGCAGTGAAACGACGCCTTGTGGAATCGGTCGTATTTAAATAATATGGTGAGCAAGAAAAAAGCGTTTTGCGCCACATCGGCAGCAATTCCTCTGGCGCATGAAAATTATAAAACGTTTTTTTGAGAGTATGGTCAAGCAGTAGCGCGCGTTTTGTCCCCTACCACATTGGTAGCGGTTGCTCTGGCGCCAATTGCTGCAAGTGATCATAGACTATCTGTCCGAAGGATATTGGCACGGCAAAAAGGACGGGCTGATGAAGTCGCAAACGAACCGGGGCACTCAAGACGCCGGCGAAAAAGTAGAACTCGTGCTGCAGCGGGTGCGGCAAGAGTGTGGGAAATGCGCCGCGTCGACGACATAGAAACCGTGTTGGAGGCGGTGGGTGAAGGTCTGCGCGCCCTGGAAGTGCCCTTTTTGTTTTGCGGCATAAACATTGTCGACGATAGCGGCGGTTCTCCTTCGGTAACGGCCTACAGCATGCGGCGGCAGGGCCCCAGCGAGAGGCGGTGGCAGACGTTGGGTGGGGGATTGATTGCCCAGTTCTGGCGCGGCGGCGAGCCGGTCTACCGGCTGGATCTGGCCCGCGAAGATCCCTTTGCGGAGAGCAGCGGCATGCCGGCCATGCGCGCCGTGGTAGACGTGCCCTTCTCGCACGGCACCCTGGCCGCCAGCAGTCCCGAGCCCGGGGCCTTTGCGCAGCGGGACCTGGACATTTTGTGCGACATGGCCGCCGTGCTGTCGGACGGTTTAAGGCGCTTAGACGACGAGCCCAATATCCGCAACCCCGGCCCCGAAGACGAGGGCAAAGACCGCTTCGACATGCCTTACACCATGCCGCCGGAGGAACTTTTGGCAGCCTACGAGTTGATCAAACGGCTGGACCCAAACCACCCGGTGTGGCTCAACCTGGCCTACGGCTACGAGGAAGACCACCGCGCCTACCGGCACGTCGCCGACATCCACTCTGACGACGTCTACCCGGTGTCCAAATACCCGCTGGCCCACGTCGCCCAATTTTCCGACAGCGTCGTCAAGGGGGCGGCCGGCAAGCTGGGTTGGATGTACGTGCAGATGGCGCCGCTGCGCGGCGGCCCCGGGGACCGCCCCCCGACTATAACAGAGGCCCGCTGCATGACCTATATGGCCATCGCGCACGGCATCAGCGGCATTACCTATTTCAGCTTCCACTACGGGGACAAATACGAGGGCGAGGACTGGACCTGGTGGGTCGACGAATCGAACCCGGGCTACTGGGCGCAGTGGGCCGATTTGACCGCGGAACTGCGCACCCTGACGCCCTATCTGGTGACGCCGGAGGTGCCCGAGCCGGTCGAGGTGAAAATTGTCGAAGAGTCCGCCGATGGTACGACTACCTTAATTGATCCGCCCCCAAAGGAATTGGGTTATTCTGCCCTGCACGTGTCTCTGCGCAAAGCCCGGGGCAGTTATTTTTTGATTGCCGTCAACGGCCGCGACGAACCGCTCAAGGTGCGTTTTGCGCTGCCGTTGTCCGAGGAGGGGTTTGCGCCCAAAGCCGCCGTGCGGTTTGAAAATCGCCTGGTCGATATTGTGGAGGGCACATTTGATGACGATTTTGCGCCCTATGCCGTTCATCTGTACGAGATACCCTTAAACGTGGAAATTGACCGTCCATCTGTTAGTTGGCCGCGCTGGCAACGGCGGGCCGGGTATTGAGGCTGAACAAGAGGATATTTGCCAATGACCACTACCCGCGACGCTTTTCCCGAACTCGAACGCGATTTGCGTTTTTATGCGGTGGAAAACCCGCAGCCGCAAAAGCTGACCCGGGCACAGATCCACCAGTATAATGAGAAGGGATATATTTTTCCGCTGGATGTATTTTCTCCAGAAGAGGCGGCGGTCCGCAGAACCTATTTCGATCGCTTGCTAGAGGAAACCACGGCCAAAGGCGGCAGCAGTTATTCGATCAACGGCTGGCACCGGCATTGCCGGGGCATCCACGACCTGGTCACCGAGGGCCGCATACTGGACTACGTGCAGGATTTGCTGGGCGAGGACTTGATTTGCTGGGGCACGCACTATTTTTGCAAGATGCCGGGCGACGTCAAGCAAGTGTCGTGGCACCAAGACGCTTCTTACTGGCCGCTGACGCCGAGTCAGACCGTGACGGTGTGGTTGGCCATCGACGATGCCGACGAGGAGAATGGGGCCATGCAGGTGATTCCCGGCTCGCACCGGCACGGGCAGATTAACTTTGAAGACAGCGCCGAAGAAGAGAACAATGTGCTCTACCAGTCGGTGCGCGACCCGCTGCAGTACGGGGATGCCCCGGTGGCGTTTGTCATGCGGGCGGGGCAGATTTCGCTGCACACCGATTTGCTTTTGCACGGTTCCGAGCCCAACGCTTCGGATAGGCGGCGCTGCGGCCTGACGATGCGCTTTGTGTCGCCCCAGGTGAAAGCCTACAATGGATGGAACGAGAGTGCCGCAGTGATTTGTCGGGGCAGCGATCCCACGCAACACTGGGTGCACCACCCGCGACCCGACGGCGATGAGGTGCCCGACGGCGATTGGTAGCGCTAGACGCCTGGTTCGTTATTTGACGTCTCACTAGTGGCACCCCGATACAAGGGACTAGCGTTCCAGGTATTGGAGTACCTCATCCCAGTCGCAATACGTGCCGCCGACCATTTTTTGCGGCTCCGGGCGGGGTATGTGCATGTCCGAACCACCGGTCTTGACCAGTCCCAGGCGATCTGCTATTTGCACAAAATCGTCCTCTTGGGCCTCGGTGTGCGAGGGATGGAACACCTCAACACCGTTGAGTCCTTCGGCAGCCAGGGTAGCGATATCCTCTTCGTCGAAGGTAAAGACAGCCCCCGTATCGTGGCCGGGGTGAGCAATCACGGCAATGCCGCCCGCCTCGTGACAAGCCCGGATGGCTTCCGGAACCGGCGGGTGGAGAATCCGGATGCCGGACTCCTCTCGCAAGGCCATAAACGCTTGTCGATCTGACACAATGCTTTTTTTTAGCAGTAGCTCATACAATGGTGTCGGTTCGGAATGTTCCTGCGCCTCGACCTGGGCGTCGTACTCGGCGACGGTCACAGCCGTGCCTTGCCCCTGCAAATATTCCAGCATGGCGTGAGCGTACTGTTCTCTCATCGACCGGATCATATTAGCCAGAAATTCTTCCAGAGAAGGGAGCGGGCCGTTGAGGAAAAAGCCTAAAATGTGGGCCTGTACCCCGCGCCAGGAGCTGGTGATCTCGACGCCGGGCAAAAAGGCCACGTCGTATATGGGCGCCAGCCGTTGGCCTTCCGCAACGCTGTCGATGGTGTCGTGGTCGCTAAAGGTCAAGGTCGACAGTCCGCGCGCTTTGGCTATGCTGAAGACCTCCTCCGGATCAAACGATGCGTCAGACGACGCATGCGTGTGGAGGTGCAGATCTGCTCTTCTCATGAGATGTATATCCTTTATCGTCCTCAATAGAGTTGTCGCGTGATAGTTAATTTTAGATCTTGTTGGTAGCCAGCGTCCCT
>CAXGRO010000325.1:0-6639 GCA_964012055.1 uncultured bacterium | reverse complement strand
AGGGCGAACCGACCGCCGCCCATCGCTGTCACCGACGAACCCGCAGATACCGCCATACGCACGGCCCGCCCCCCCCTCTACCCTGGTCGGTATAGTTTACAAATCCCGGACCCGGCTCCAGTAACTACAACCGTCCTACCTTCAACTGACCCTTCCATCTATTTCTCCTCCTACCTGGTCCCGCCATGCTGCCGCAGTAAGACGGCTATGTCCCTCAGTCTCCCATAAGTCTGCAGAGATGCAGACGATATACATCCGGGGAGAAAAATGTCAATGTTGGACCCTCACATGCCCATAATCCGGTAGCCCCCGTCCACATAAATCACTTCGCCCGTAATGCCCGAACTCAGATCGCTGCTGAGGAAGAGCGCCGTATTGGCCACCTCATCAACCTCCACGTTGCGGCGCAGGGCGGCGCGCTCTTCGTGCAGTTTGAGCATGTTGGTGAAGTCACGAATGCCGCGCGCCGCCAGCGTTTTGATGGGGCCGGCGGACAGGCCGTTGACGCGAATGTCCTTGGCGCCCAGCTCGCTGGCCAGGTAGCGCACGCCCGATTCGAGGGCGGCCTTGGCCACGCCCATGACGTTGTAATTGGGCATGGCGCGCTCCGAGCCCAGGTAGGTCATGGCGACCACGCCGCCGCCCTGGGTCATCAGCGGTTCGGCGCCGCGCACCAAAACGTTGAGCGTGTAGGCGCTCACCTCCAGGGCCAAGTGGTAGCCGTCGCGCGAGGTGTCGGTGTAGCGGCCTTCCAAATCTTCGCGCTTGGCAAAGGCGATGGAGTGGACTACCCCGTCGAGGCGGCCTAATTCGCTGCCGACGGTGTCAAAGGCGGCGGCTACCGACTCGTCGTTGGTAGCGTCGCAGGATACCAGCAGGGGTGGTTGTTGCAATTGGTCGATGATCTTGTCGATGCCCTGCTTTTCGCGCTCGCCCAGGTAGCTCAGGGCCAGGCGGGCGCCCTCGCGGTCGAGGGCTTTGGCAATGGCCCATGCAATACTGCGGTGGTTGGCCACGCCGGTGACCAGGCAAAATTTGTCTTGCATCAACATGGCATATATTCTCCTTGTGTTGTCTTGGACTTCAATCTTTTGGTTTGCGGCCGCTGGCGAAGAGGTCTTCCCACTCGCGGATTTCGCGCTCGTCGAGTTTTATATCGTCGTCCGTATCTGTGTCCTCCGGGTGGGTTGTGGGGGGTGTGCTGACAGCAGATTCGGCTTCCAATTCTTCAAAAAATTCATCGGATGCGATGCTGCGAATCTTGTGGCGCCGTGCGAAATTGCGGATTTCGCGGTCCGAGGATATGACGCGTACGCGTTTGGCGCCGTGCATTTGTTGTACCGCTTCCTTGATCAGGTCGTCGGCCAGTTGGGGCGCCTTGGAAAAAAGGATTTGAATGGAACCGTGCTCCTGTTGTGGCGGAAAACTCACCGAATCGGAGCCGTCGAAGTAGAGCGTGACGCGGGCGCCCGTGCGGTGCGCATAGGCGTTTAAGCTTTGCCACAAGGCGTTGCGGGCACGCTCTAAGTTGGTGCGCTCGAAGTGATGGAAGTAGGGCACGGTTTTGATGACGTTATAGCCATCTACCAAGAGGTGCTCGGGGCGGTCGCTCATATTAGTGGAGACACCGGGCGCGGCCCGTTTATTCGCTCAATTGGATGCCGCCGGCGTTAAGCCGGTATTCTACTACGCCGCTGCGGGCGTATTCCGAATTTTTGCGCAGGGCGCCCAGGGCTTTCTTGGCCTCCTGAGTCTTGCCCTCTTTGGCCACCAGCAGGGCAAAGCCGCCGCCGCCGGCCCCGGTGATGAGGCCGCCTTCCGTCACTTTGGTGATGGAGGGAGCCTCAAAAAGTTGTTGCAGTGCCGGGCTGGTGGCGTCTGGGTCCATGATGCAGCGCAACTCCCAGTAGCGTGTGGCCAACTTGCCCAAAAGAGCGTAGTCCTGGGCGCTGAGGGCGCCTACCATTTGGTCGTGGATGGCCAGCGATTCGCGCATGGCGGCATAGCGCTGGGGGTCGCGGCAGAGGTAGGCGTCCATGACCACGTTGAGCCCGCGGGTAGCGGCCCGCGAAATGCCGGTGTCGAAGAGGACGACGCGCTCGGCAAAATGTGCTTCGTCGAGCCCGGTGAGAAAGGTAGGTTGGGGCGCTGGCAGGTCCTCGGTGGGTGGGGCGTGGAAATTTTTAACCGCCGCTGGCCCGCCGTAAGCGCCGCGGGCGTCCTGCCAGCCGCTGTTGAGCCCGATGCTCTGCTCGAGCAGTAGGCTGTGGTCGTAGAGGCCGGGGTATTCGTGCTCGCTGGTGCCCAGCGGGTGGTTGGCCAGGCGGTACAACATCTTGAGGATGGCGGCAGCCAGGATGCTGCTGGTGCCCAACCCCGAACCTTGCAATACTTTGCTGCGCGTGGTGATTTCCAGGCCGCCGCCGTCGGTGAAGGTGGTTATGTCGCGCAATACATTGTCCGATTTGGCGCCGATAATGCCAGTGTGAACCAGGGCCTGTTTGACCAGACGCAGGGCTTCGTCGCCGCCGCGGCGGTAGGCGAAAAACAACTCGCTTTGGGTGGCTGCGTCGCCTTTGGCGCCCACTTCAAAGTCCGCCTTGAAGTCCATGGAGCGGGAGCGCAGGATCAATTGCGGTTCGCTCAACCGCCGGGCGACTACCTTGAGCGGGGAGGTGGGGTTCTTTTCCCCCTCCATCTGCAACTCGATGCCGGCGTTGAGCGTTTCCCCCCCCCGTTCTTTGCTGCGAATGTGATTGTCGGACGCGTTGGCGCTGGAGATGCCAAGGCGCAGTGGGGCCTGGACTGCGAAGGTCTTGTCGTAGTCCTTTTGCGCCATTTTGGAGGCGGCGGAATCGCCTTTGTCGAGGGCGGCCAGGCAGCGGCGCAGGTCGCGGCGCTGCAGATGGTTGATGCGCGTTTCGTAGGCCTCGGGCAGTTGGTCTATTTGTTTTTCTTCTTTTAGGCGTTGGAGCGTCTCATTGTCGATGCAACTGGGTGGGGGCGTGCGGCGTTTCCAGATACTTTCGTCGGCGCCCAAGACGCGGTAGAGATCGGACATGATACGGGCGCTGCGCATGCCGCGTAGAAAGCGCGTCGATTGCGGACATTTTTCCAGGTAGGAATTGAGCTGCTTGAGGACGGCGATGAGCACCTTTGGATCGAGATTTGGCAAGAAGCGCAGAAGTTGCTGGTGACTAACATCGCTCAAATGGTCGACCAGGTCTACGAACAGTGCGGGCAGTTCTTTATCTACGGCCTTGCCGAAGTTTGCTTCCCACTCCTCCTGGTCAATGCGGGAAAATAAATAATCCAGTGCCTGCGCGGTGGACAGTTGGTCACTCAACTGACGGTTAAAAATGAGATGGCGCAAGAATAGGCGAAGATTCCTGGCTTTGCCCTGACCGTCGCGCACCTGTTGCAATATGAGGTCAATTAGGTCCTGGATTGCCGTCAGGTCTGTCGCTTCTTCCAGTCTTTGCAGTAGGTCTTTCATTGTTTTCCAAACCGCCTTTGACTGTTACGCCGCATGGGATACAGCACCGCGGTCAAACTGGCCCTCCAGGCCGTCCCAAAGTTTGGTGCTAACCCCTTGCTGCGAGGTGTCGAGGTAGCGCGACCGACCCAGGCCGGCAGGCCGCGGATTGGCTTCGAGAAAAACGGGCTGTAGGACGCCGTTGGAGTCGATGTCGAATACCAGATCCAACCCTACGAGCAAGAGTTCGGGAAAAATACTTGCCGCTTCTTCGCCCTGTTGACGAACCGCCGCCAGGGTTTGGGTGCTGAAAGAGACGGGTTGGCCGTCCGAGCGCCTGACCAGATGTGGCAAAGCGGCAGCCAACTCGCGAATGGTGCCGCCGCACCCACGGGTGGCCGGCGCGTCGGCGTTGGGGCCAATTTGCGCGTAGGCGGATTCAACCCAGTGGCGCCGGCCGTCAAAGGCGGCGTTGAGGCGTACTGCCAAAGTATGCTGGGTACCGTCTTGTGGGTCGCAAAAGAGCACGCCGTCGCGCCGCTCTTCCGCCAGCACGGGGCCTTGCGACCCGCAAGTATCGAGGTGGTGGAGCACGGCGTCTTGCGGTGCACCGGCGGTGAAGAAAGCCACGTTGTGTCCCTCCGTACCGGCATTGGGTTTAAGCGCGATGGCAGAAAATTGCCGCCTCCAAGAGGCGAGCTTATGGCGTTGCTGCGGGGTGCAGATGAGGTGGGCGGGGACCTCCAGACCAATGGTTTGCCAGCGGTCGAGCACAGCCGCTTTCTGGTCGGCCAGGGCGGCGGCAGCGGCATTAATTTGGGGACAGGAAAAGCGCGCGGACCACCGGTGGTGCAGGTCGATTTCTGCTGCGCCCAGGCAGAGGAATTGGACACTGTCAGGTGCCAGCGGTACATCGAGTTGAATTTCGCGGAAACGGTTTTTCTCCCAGTCCATGTAAATAATGCGTTGCGCCTTGCCGTTGGGGGTAAGCCAGTCGCAGTGGGCCGCCAATAGGTTGAAATGTACCCGGCCATAGCGCTCCGAATCGCGCACAAAAGCGTCGGCCACCAAGGGGTAGAACTCGTGTGTGAAAAGCGGAGCGGCGGCAAAGACGACGAGGTGATTGCGGCGGCCCGACAGGGTGCCTTGCAGGTTGTGGGTGCGGTGCGGTGCGATGCACGTTTCTGGCGCCAGTGGTTCGCTTAGAACGGCTTCGGTGGCCAGGTCGAGGATGCGCTGACGGTACGCAGGCGATGCGATCAAGGTTTGGCCGATAAACGCCGCTTGGGGCAGAGAGGGGAAGGGGTTGGCTTGTAGCGCTTGGCCCAGTGCCCCGAGGTTTTTATTTAATTGGCGCACCAGGACAGCGCTTAATTCGGGTTGCGCGGTTAGACGCGCGCGCCATTCGTCTTTGTTTTGTTCGACCAGCATCGCCAAACAGAGATGTTTTAGCAATACGCTCGCTTCCTCTGTCGAGAGAGCGGCGCCGTCCTCCAGTTCCAGAGCGGTGCGCGCCTGCTCTAGGGCGCGGTTTGCGAGTTTTTTAGGCATTGAATACATCGTCCCCCAAGAGCGTTTGCAGGTATTGTTCGCCGGCCTTGCTCAAATCACTCAAGACGATGCGGGCGTTGTGGCCGATGGCGTCCCAGTCCACATCGCGCCCTGCAATCTGGGCGTCCTGGTGTTCGCGAAAATCCTCGCGCAGGGCAACTCGGTCCCACAAGCCCACACCGATATTGGGCTCGATGAGGACGACGCGCCAGTCGACAATGGTGCCCGTAAAGCAGCGCTGGCCTTGCTGTAGCAGAAAAGTAGAGCCGCGGCGTTGCCCCGCTTCGTCAAAGTGCGGCTGTATATCTATTACTTCGCCCGCTTCGGCAAATACCGGGGCAATGAGGAAGTCGAGCATCATATAGCGCGGCACCCCGTAGGATACGCCCATCAGGTCGGCACCAACCGGTCGGCCGCGTTCGGCCTGGTAGGCGGCGGCGCTGCTCGCCTCGTAAGCGGCCAGCGCTTCCATGACCCGGCCGCCGGCGTCGGCCAATTTTTCGAGAATTGCCTCGCGGTATTCTTGCTGGATGAATTCGGGCAGAAACTGTTCCAAGTTACCGCCGCGCCCCACGTTGGTGATCAGTTGTTTGCTGTTGAGCGTAATCCAGTGAGAGATGTGCCATTTCTCCGCCGCGTCGACCGCTTGGGGGGCGTCGGTGGAAAGGATGATGCGGTGCGAACCGTAGATGCGGGTGCGCGGCCGCCGCTGGCGGTCTACGGCGCTGCCCCAGTCGATAATTTGGCGCGCCACAAAAGCTTGCATGAACTCTTCGGTGGCCCAGTACTCGGGCGAAGAGAGGATGACTTCTTGAATGGAGACGTTGTGGCGCAGGGAAATCTGGTAGATGAAATCGATGGCTTCGGCGAATTGCGCCGAGTCGATGGAGCCGTCCAGGCGGCGCAGGAGAAAGGCGCCTGCGTTGCGGCCACCCGATTCGGCGGCGTCTTTTATCATGACCAGACGGTGTTCTGCGGCAAAGGCGCGCAGCCCCGGATAGGGCGGGTCGTCGAGGCCGTTTTCGATCCACTTCTTGGCTGTGCTTGCGTCCGGGGCGCGTTGGGTATAGGCGGCCAACCAGTCTATTTCGCGCGGTGTGTCGACGCCGGACGAAGGGGGGAAAATGTCGGGGTATTTGGCCTTGTCGTAGGTCGTCCAGGTGTGGAAGAGCGACTGGACTGTATAGGGTAGGCCACAATCTTCGAGAGCTCCTGAGTCGTAGAGCGGATGCCCGTGGAAGGGGTAGACCAGGGCCGCGAGCACCGGCTGTGAGAAGGCGACGGCGATGTAGATTCCTTTGGGATGCGCGTTGGCGGTGCGCTGGGCGGCCGCGTCGGCGGAGAGGCCCTTGTGTTGGATTAGGGCATGCTGAAAAGTCTCGGCATCTACATAGAAATAGGCGTTTTTGATTTCTATCACTGGCTGGGCCAGGTCGTCGTGTTCTACCAGATCGGCCCAGCGCGTGATGAGTAAATTGGCACCGGGACGGTCGTCGCGTTCCAGGTGGCGGGCCAGGGTCGGGCCCTCGCGCAGGGCGCGCGAGTAGTGGGTGCGGCCCACCGGCAAGGCGATGACGTGGTTGACCCGTTGTGCGGCCTGAATCAAGGCGGGG
>CAXGRO010000324.1:0-6646 GCA_964012055.1 uncultured bacterium | reverse complement strand
CCACTGGCTGGGGTGGTCCAGCGCATTGTGCGGGTCCGTCGCCAGTACCGGTTTGCCGTTGGCCGTGCGGCTGCTGCCCACCACCCAATTATTGCTGCCCTCGCCGCTGTCGTAACCGCCCGTCGCCGCCGGCTCGGCGCCGGGTACAATGGTCTCCTCGCCCGCTTCCACCCCCAAAAACACATCGCACAATTCCTCCGACAAATAGCGCTTGCACGCCTCGCGCTGCGCCAGCACCTCCAACCGCCCGGTCAACGACCACCAGCGCCACTTCCACACGGCGATGGAATCCGCCGGCGTCCACGCCTGCGGTCGGTAGTCGAGCAAATCGAATTCCACCGGCAATTGGTCGCCGGCCGCCTCCCTAGCCGCATTAATCCCAGCGCCCAGCGCCACCAACACCCGCTCGACCTCCCCGTCCATCTTTTGCGCCGCCGCCTCCGCCGCCTTCCCCAAACCAATAGTGCGATAAAACCGGTCGCTATGTAGCTGCCGCTCTCCCATAATTTCGGCCAAACATCCCCGCGCCCGCCGTCGCATATAGTCGAGCTGCCACAAACGATCCTGCCCCATGGCATACCCCAGCGCGCAGTACCCGTCTTCCAGAGTATCGGCGCTGACGTGTGCCACCCCCCAGCGGTCCCGGGCAATGCGTGCCTTTCCACCAATCGCGATCTCTACCTCGCCGTCGATCTGCGGCAATTTTCCCTCTATATAGCGGCGCTGCTGCGCTTCTACCTCAGCTTCGGAAACCCCCGCTCCCTGTGCCAGCTCGCTCGCCGTAGTTTCTCCCTTTAACAACTGCAATATGTGAGTTTTTGATATGTCGACCATTTTTATTCCTGGATTAGATTAGTTTTGTCTAAGTGTAGAAGAAAAACTTGTGTACGCTAGCCACTTGCATTGCACCCACTCCCAAATGAAGAGCTACGTCAACGGAGAATGAGCATCGGGACCACCCCCTCCCCCACCGTCCACCCCCAGAACAAGCTCTAGTACAAAAGCTTGACGCCCTCCTCCTCCAAACCTATCATTTCCCCATGTCCACCTGGAAACTCCCCCCTCCCAACCTCGCCCTCCCCAACAACGCCGTCCACATCTGGCGCGCCAACCTCCAACCCTCCCCCGCCCACCTCAACACCCTAACCACCCTGCTCTCCACCGACGAACGAGAGCGCGCCCAAAACTTTAAATTCGCCCAACACAGAGACCACTTCATCGCCGCCCGCGGCACCTTGCGCACCCTGCTTGGCCGCTACCTAGAAACGCCGCCCCAAAACCTGCACTTCGCCTACAACGACCACGGCAAACCCACCCTGCGCGACGCCGAGCACCTCCACTTCAACCTCTCCCACTCCCGCGACCTGGCCCTCTACGCCATCGCCCACAACCGCCGCCTGGGCATCGACATAGAGTACGCCCGCCGCCCCGTAAACGACATGCAGCTCGCCGAACGCTTCTTTTCTAAGATGGAAGTTGCGGCGCTAAAAGAAGTGCCCCAAGCCCACCGCGCAGAAGCCTTTTTTAACTGCTGGACTCGCAAAGAAGCCTATCTCAAAGCCCGCGGCGAAGGCATTACAGTACGGCTCGACAGTTTTGCCGTTACCCTAAAACCCAACGACCCGGCCGCTCTGCTGCAATGCGACCGCTTCCCTGCCGAAGTCAACCGCTGGACCCTGCACGCCCTTTGTCCCCAACCCGACTACATCGCCGCGCTCTGCATCGAAGGGACGCCCACCCTCCACAACTGGCAGTGGAACCCCAACTAAATAACCAGCTCCCGCCGCACCCCCCGCATGTCCATCTCGTACTCAATGTCCACCACCGGCGGCCGCGTATAATACCACCGCACCCCGTGCCGCCGCGCCCCCTCCATACGGCTCAACACCACTTCCTCGAGCAAATCGTCCATTGGGTGAATCGTATAAATATCCACCGCATTGATCCACTCCCACTGCCCGCCCAAACCGCGCAAGCGCGCCTCCATCACGTCCATCACATACACCGCCTTCTCGCGCATTGCCGCCGCGCTCGTATCGCCGCGGCGCAAAATGCGCTCTTCTTCCAATATCCCCTCACGCACTTCGCCCGCCCCGGCCACCACCAACGTCGGCCCCGCGTCCTGGGCCGGCACAGTATAGGAAAAGCCGTGCAATACCTCACTCGACGGCGGATCGTGTTGCGGCGCCACATTGGTCCGCGCCACCGGGTTGAGCCCGTCGACGTATACGTCCCATTCCTGCAAAACCGCGCAATACTCCTTGTTAAAATCGATAAACCCCTGCATGGTAAAAGGTATTGGGGAGCGTAACTCCATGCCGCACAAGGTATAACGAGAGCACCCCACCTCTTGCAGATGGGCCTCTACGCGCTCAAAACCGCGGCGCCAGGGCAGGGCTTGCTCTAGCGTGACGTGGACAATTTCATAACCGGAGTTGGCAACAACCCCGCACGAATAGGGGTCGATGCCCTGCAAAAAGTGATAATTTCCCTTGGGATGGCCGATGAGCATGTATTCCCGCCTTTCTCTAAGCGTAGATAATTCGACATAACATGCGAAAATTCTGAGTCTTACGTCAAGTTGATCTCAGTTTTTTAAACGACCTTTTCTCTTGACATCCTCATTTTCAAATAGTACAGTACATCATAGTAAGGCAAATAGGTGATTTTGCCCTAATTGTACAATCCTCTTAAGTTAAGATCAGGAGGAGAACAACAATGGCCTCAAGTATATTGTCCACAGCCAACACCGCCTCGCCGATTGCGGCCCAGAGCAACACCGCTAGCACCCTGCGTGCCAACCGGCAAAGCTCTGCCAATTCGGCGGCGGCCAACCGCTCCCAAGCGAGCGGCCAACGCCCCTCACAAATTGGGGGCAACGGTGCGCGCAATAACCAAATGACGGAACGCGTTGACCAATTGGTGGCGCGCATGGAAGGTGTGGCCAACCAAATCACCTCGCGCGAGGTCAGCGACGCGCAGCGCTCTGTACTGGTGGCGCGCTTTAATCAACTGCAACGCCAGGTCAACGAGTTGGACGGCATTGTGGTAAGCGAAGGACACGGCGACAGCGGCCAGGGCACGCTGAGCCGTGCCCTGGCCGCCGGTCAAGACAGCTTCAATTTCAACGTCGACGACGAGCAGAGCGCCGCTTCCACCGCAGAGCATATCCGCGCCGTCCGCAGCGAAATACGCACGTCACAGGGCAGCGACACAAACTCGTCCGCCAACGGCGCCACCGAAACCCTGCAACGCGTTCAGCAAGCCGGCAGCACCGCCCGCTCGGCCGCGGCCAGCAATCCGCAAACGAGCAGTGCCCCCTCAGATAACTCAAACGCGGTTGATCTACTGGCCTAAGCCGCAGCACATCGCTCCATATAGGCACACCCGAAAGCGCTCGCCTTTCGGGTTTTTTTGTGCCCAATTCACCCTTCCTCTTGATGCGTCTCCCCGCTTCTTTATATTCCTTGGCGACCTATTTCAACTCTTGCAAAAGAAGGAGGCCCCTTGCCTAAAAAACGCTGTCTCATGATCGGCGCCGGCGGCATGGCCAACGCCTGGCTCAATCGCTTCTATCCCAACTTTGCCAACCGCGTCGACATTGTCGCCCTGGTCGATATCGATGAAAAGGTGCTCAAGCGGGAAGCCGATAAACTCGGTCTGCCCCAAGAAGCCCGCTTCACCGACATCAAAAAAGCCTTTGCCCAAACGCAAGCCGACTACTGCACCATCGTCACCCCGCCCTGGGTGCACCGGCCCTGCATCGAACTGGCCTGCAAGTACGGCATGCACGTCCTCACCGAAAAACCCATCGCCGACACCTGGAAAGACGTAGTGGCCATTCGCCGCGCCGTCAAACGCGCCAAAGTAAAATGCACCGTCATCCAGAACTACCGCTACGACCCCACCATGTACACCTTTCGCGAGCTGTTGCGCGGCAAGCGCCTGGGCCGGCTCAACTACCTCATGGGCCGCTTTGCCGCTGACTACCGGGAGCCGGCCGCCTGGGGCGCCTTTCGCCACAAAATCCCCCACTCGCTGCTGGTCGAAGGCGCTGTGCACCACTTTGACATGCTGCGCAATTTGGCCGGCTCGCGCTGCGCCCAAATTTCCGGCTGGGAGTGGAACCCCGCCTGGAGCAGCTTTAAAGGCGAGTCGGACGCCTCCTACGTGTTAAAAATGACCAACGGCGTCATAGCGCACTACGAGGGCAGTTGCAACGCCGCCGGCCACCAGAACAACTGGCACCGCGAGTACTACCGCGCCTCCTGCGAAAAAGGCGAGATCGTCGTCGACAACGACAACGTCGTGCGCCTGGTGATACGCGACAACGCCAGCGGCGCCCTCAGCACCGAAGAAGTGCCGCTCATAAAGCCCCAATACGAAGGGCACAACTACGTAATCGACGCCCACCTCAAATGGCTCTCCGGCGGCCCCAAACCCGAAACCGCCCTCGACGAAAATATCTACAGCAATGCAACCATGTTTGCCGCCATCGAAGCCTCACACAAGGGCAAAACCGTCGATGTCGAGGCCATGGTCAGAAAGGTACTCTAATGGCGCACCAAATCCTCATCGACCAGGCCCTGGACCAGTGGATCCTCGACCTCTTTAGCGACGACTGCCAGCTGCACCTGTGGAGCGAAGCCTCCCCCGAAGTCATGCGTGAAATCGTCGGCTGCTTTATCTACAGCCACCCCACAATCGACGGGGCCTTTATGGACAGCCTGCCGCAACTCAAGGTCATCAGCAACTTTGGCGTGGGGGTCGACCACATCGATCTCGACGCCGCCAAAGAGCGCGGCATTCCGGTGGGCAACACGCCCAACCTGCTGGACGGGGCCACCGCCGACATGGCCTTTGCTCTGCTCATGGCCACGGCGCGCAACCTCTTTCCCGGCGAGCGCTACGCCCACAGCCCCCAATTCGCCCACTACGACCCCAACATCCTTTTGGGCCGCGAGGTGCACAGCTCCACCATGGGCATCGTCGGCCTGGGCAATATCGGTTTTCAGCTGGCCCGCCGCGCCCAGGGCTTCGACATGCAAGTCATCTACCACAACCGCAACCCCAACCCCCGCGCCGAAAGCGAATTGGGCGCCGTCTACGTACCCTTTGACGAACTCTTACAGCGCGCCGACTACGTCTGCCTCACTGTGCCGCTCACCCCCCAAACCCACCACCTGATCGGTCGCCGCGAACTGGAACTAATGCGCGAAGACGCTTTTTTAATTAACGTCGCCCGCGGCGGCGTGGTGGACCACGACGCCCTGCTGCACGCCCTGCAAGAAAAGCAAATCGCCGGCGCCGGCCTCGACGTCACCGAGCCCGAGCCGCTGCCGCGCGACCACCCCCTGCTAGAGCAAGACAACGCCGTCATTGTGCCCCACCTGGGCAGCGCCACGGTGCAAACGCGCCTGGCCATGGCCCAGCGCACAGTCGACAACCTCAACGCCGTTTTGGCGGGCGGGGAGCTGATCACCCGGGTCGCCTGATTGCACCGGTACCTTTGCGTGACTATATTTTTTTCCTCAATCTGCGCCCTGCACTCACCTGAGAGAAAAAAATAATGGGAAGCTGGATTCAAAGAGCCTCCATGCCCACGCCGCGCCACGATTTGCAAGTGGTGGCCAACGGCGACAAGATCTACGCCATTTCCGGCGCCGGCGACCTCACCGTCGACGCAGTGGAAATCTACGACGTGCAAACCGACACCTGGACCGTGGGACCGCCCATTCCCACCAAGCGGGGCTGGCTGGGTGCTGACCTGCTGGACAATAAAATCTACGTGGCCGGCGGCAAAACCATCCGCACCCCCGAAGAAAAACAGCGCAGCGGCGACGACACCCACTTCATAATCCGCGACGCGCTAGAAGTACTAGACCTGGAGACCCACACCTGGTCTGCCCTGGAACCCCTGGACGAACCCCGCGCTGGCGTCTCGGTCACCGCCTGCGACGGCAAGATCTACGCCATCGGCGGCAATAATATGTACGCCGGCCACCAGCTCAACGCCGTGGCCATTTACGATCCCCAAAGCGGCCACTGGGAACCCGGCCCGTCGCTGCCCTATCGCGTCCAGATGCCCGGCACCATCGCGGTGGACGGCAAGATCTATTCCATGGGCGGCCACAGCCAGGATCTGGACGGCGGCTCATTTCGCGCCGAGATGTATGTCCTGGACCCGACGGTGGGCAAGTGGGAGGAATTAGCACCTATGCCCTCGGCGCGCGAGTCCATGGGCGTGGTCGTACTCGACAATAAAATCTACGCCATCGGCGGCAAGGGCATAGACTACAGCGACGCCACCGAAATCTACGACATCGACACCGGCACCTGGTCTGCCGACGCCCCCCTGCCCGGCAAATGCGGCTGGCTGGACGCCGCCATAGTGGGCGAGCGCATATTTGTCGCCGGCGGCGCCTACATGGCCGAGGAAAACCCAGAGTACAAATGGTTCGACGAAGTGTACGAATTTGTTCAGTAGTTACGAGGTCGATTCGTCTATAGTGTCCATTGAATCCAACGCAGTTAATAAACCATATGCCCGCTGGCGCTTGGGGGTGGCGGTTTTGCCGGCGGTGTTTTGTGGGGGCAGGGCCGGGGGAAAGGGAGGCCGGGACTCACAGCCCGCAGGGCTGTGGGG
>CAXGRO010000323.1:0-6651 GCA_964012055.1 uncultured bacterium | reverse complement strand
GGTTTTCCACCGGCGGCGGCCAGCCCCAGCAAAGCCTGGTAGACGTCGGCGCGCAGCAACTCGTCGGGCGCGTTGAGGTGGGCGGCCAACACGGCGGCGGCCTCCTGTGATCCCTGCTGGCGCAGCACCGCGGTCAATTGGCGCCGCACCTCTACGGGCTGATCCGCGTCATCCAGCAGCGCCGCCATTCTGTCGAGATCGGCGCCAATGCAGTGGACCACCGCCTGGATGGCGTGCCAGCGGGCGTGCGGCTCGGCCAGTTTGGGCAGCAGATAATCGACTAATTCCGGCGCCTTGACGCGGGCGGCGGCGCGCAGAGCGCCAATTTGGACCTCCCGGTCGGGGTCTTGTAAAAGTGCAACGAGCGGGTGGTAAAAGGACGACACCTGCAGCGTTTCCAGCACCCGCACGCCTTCCAGGCGGGCGCGGGCGTCGCGGTGGTCGAGTAGGGCTTTAAACACTTCGCCGGTGTGCAGCAAACCGTCCAGCCCCGTGTGTTTGACCAAGCCCAGCACCGTCACCGCCCGAATGTGCGGGTCGTCGTACTCCAGAAAAGGCAAAACCTGGCGCACTGCTTCCAGGCCCTCCAGGGCGCATAGGGTTTCGATCGCCGCCGCCTGCACATCGGCGTCCGGGTCGGCCAGTAAAGCGCGCACCGGGTCGGCATAAGAACGCGCCGCCGCGCGCCCCAAATACTCCAGCGCCATGCCGCGCACCTGCGGATTGGCGTGGTCGAGCAGGGCGGCCACCTCCGGCCCCCAATCGCGGTGCGACACTTGCGGCAAGAGCGTGAGGGCGTGGACCACCTGCATGGTGTCGTCGGCCTGCAACGTCTGGCGCAACACCCGCACCGAGCTCTCGTCGGTCAAATTCACCGGCTCTTGGTCCAGTTCCAGGCGGCGCATTTGCACGCTGGCCGACAGGGCGTTGACGTATTGCCTCGCGGCGCGCACCACCAGGCCAATCCACAATACCACCAGGGCCAAAAGCGGCAGCGACCAGTGCAACACCGTGGCGCTGCCAAAGTGGCCGGCACCCAAAAAAGCCAGGCCCAAAAGACTGATGACGGGGGGGCGCACCAGGCCATCGAGCACCGCCTTGGCACGACAAAGAGGGCGCAGAGAAAGGCAAACTCGCCGCGCACTCCCGTCTCCAATAACAAGCGGAAGGCCCCCACCCCCAGCACCATCAAAGCGCACGAAACCACAATCAAATGGTCGCGGCGCCAGCGCCCGGCATAGCCGGTGTAGACTGCCGTGGTGACCATCAAGACCAGCGGCGGCAATATCACTTTGTAGGGAATGGCGCTTTCGGGCAGGCTACTCAAAAAGAGGGCGCGGCTGACCAATTGGCCGGTGATGATCACCCCGCCCACCGCCGCCAGCGAGTAGAGCAGCATACCCCCCACCCGCTCACCCTCGCCCGGTTGGACGCGAAAAACGCTGCGCAGAATTTGGCTGCCGAAGCGCTTAAACACCGGTTATATGCCGCACATTGGCCTTGGGGTCGCGCAGCCAGGTGAGTTGTGCCGGCAGGGTTTCGCCGCCGCCGTAGCGCGCCATCAACTCCGCCTTGTCGGCGTCGTTGGCATTGAGCAACGCTTTGATGCGCTGGCAGGTCAGCTCCACTTCGGCGTCGGTCATTTCGATGGCGTCGATCATCACGTAGCCCTCGTCCACGTGGTGGGCGCGTAGACGGATCGACGGCTCGCCGTCGGCCAGGGCCCGCGACAAAGCCTTGGCGTTGACGCCTGCCGCCTGCGGATCCAAATCCAGACGGGCGCGGCTAAAGGGGTTGCCGTTGGGGTCGGGCTCCACACTCATTTGCACCCCGGCGATGTCTTGCAGGTGCTCAATGATGAAATGCATCTTGCGGTTTTGCTCCGCCTCCCACGCCCCCACATCCATTGCCATGCGGTGTTCCAGCGCCGCCATGGCGCCAAAGATGCCCTCCTTGCCCACCTTCATCGGCCGCCCAATGCCCCTGTTCTGCAACACCACCGCCTCCACCAGATCGCGGCGGCCGCAGACGATGCCGGCGGTGGTGCCCGACAGATATTTGTGGCCGCTGCAAATGGCCAAATCGACGCCGCCGGCAATAATCTTGTCCATCTGAAACGATTGCGCCGCCCCGTCCACCACTACCGGCACGCCGCGCTGGTGGGCGATGGCCACCACTTCTTCCAGCGGGATACAACCGTAGCGCACGGTGTGGTGCGACACCACAAAGAACACCGCGGCGGTCTGCTCGTTGATGGCGTGTTCCAATTGGTGGGCTTCGGAGTTGTTGATGGTGCCAATTTCGACGATCTGGGCCCCGGCCAGGCGAATGGTCTGGGCCACCGGCGCGCCAAAATTGACGGCGTGGCCCTTTTGCAAGACCACTTCATTCTTCATGCCCTGAATGTCGGGCAATTGGGCGATGCGGCCGGCGTCTTTGCCGGCCATGCAGGCAGCCATGCTCAGGCTGATGCCGGCAGCGGTGCAGGCGGTGACGCAGCCCCATTCGGCGCCGCTCCAGCGCGCAATGGTGGCGCCGGCGCGCTGCTGCAATTCGTCGAGGTCAAAAAATCCAGTCAGTGCGGCGTTGGCCTGGGCGGCGATGCTTGGCAAGACGATGGCGCCGGCCAGGTGGGTCATTTTGCCGCAGGCGTTTACCACGCGGGTGAGTTCGTATTTTTCGTAGAGATCCATGAGGGGACTTTCGCTTAGGGTGGAAGTGCCTAGCTAAATCACCCCTCAATTTCGTAAATTTTGATCTTCTGCACCAACCCCCAGCGGCTCACCCCCAAATCGCCGGCCGCGTGGGTGCGGTTGCCGTTGTGGCGCTTGAGCGCCTCGGTAATCATCTGGCGCTCTACCTGCGCCACCACTTCCTTGAGTTTGCCCTGGCGCTTGATCGGCGCCATGCCGCCGGCCACCCGCTCGGACAGGTGCACGATGTCGATGCGCGCCCCGTCGCACAGCAGGGCGGCGCGCTCCACTTCGTTCTCCAACTCGCGGATATTGCCCGGCCACTCGTAGGCGCCCAGGGCGTCCATGGCCTGTGTGGTAAAGCCCTCCACCCCGCCCTCGTCTTTTTTTAATTTGCTCAAAAAGTGCAATGCCAAATCCGCAATGTCCTCGCGCCGCTCGCGCAAGGGGGGCAGGCCGATGGGAAAGACGCTGAGCCGGTAGTAGAGGTCTTCGCGAAAGGTGCTCTCGGCCGCTTCGCTTTTTAAATCGCGGTGGGTGGCGGCAATCACCCGCACGTCCACGACGCGGTCTTGCTCTTCGCCAACGCGGCGTATCTCGCCCTCCTGAATGGCGCGCAGCAGCTTGACCTGCATACCCGGCGAGGTCTCGCCGATCTCGTCGAGGAAGAGGGTGCCGCCGTCGGCCGCCTCAAACAACCCCGACCGGTCGTTGACCGCGCCGGTAAAAGCGCCCTTCTTGTGGCCAAAGAGTTCGCTTTCCAAAAGGTGTTCGGCCATGGCGCCGCAATTGACCGCCACAAAGGGGCGGTCGCGGCGCTGGCCCTCGGCGTGGATAGTGCGCGCCAGCACCTCCTTGCCGGTGCCTGTCTCGCCGCTCAGCAGCACCGTAGTTTCGCTGTCGACCACCTTTCCCAGCAGCATAAGGACGCGTTCCATGGCGCGGCTCTTGCCGATCACATTGGCGTACTGGGGCTGGGCGTTAATCTCCTGGCGCAGCGAGAAGTTCTCCTGCTCCAGCGTGGCAATGCGCAACATGGTGCGAATGCGCGCCTGCAGTTCGGCTTCGTCGATGGGTTTGGTGACGTAGTCGTCGGCGCCGGCGTTGAGACCGGCTACCTTGTCTTCGATGGAGCCGCGCGCCGTCACCATGATCACCGGCACCTTGACCCACTCGGGGCTGTTGCGCATGGTCTGCAACACTTCTATGCCGTTCATGCCCGGCATCATCCAGTCGAGCAAAACCAGGTCGGGTTTTTCGGCTTCCAGCAATTTGAGCGCCTCGCCGCCGTCGTAGGCGGCGCAGGTGGTGTAGCCCTGGTCGTCCAGCTGCTGTTCGAGCAGGTCGACGTTAAAGGGCTCGTCGTCGACGATGAGGATCTTGGTGTCGGCAGACATGGGCCCTCCTTCAACCGATCAATTGGGCCACTTTGGCCCACAATTCGTCTTCGTCGATGGGTTTGGGCAAATAGCCTCAAAGCCCTCATCATAGGCGCGCTCTTCGTCGCCGGCCATAGCGTGAGCGGTCACCGCAATAACGGGGATATTCTTGAGCTGGTCGTCCTCTTTGAGTTTGGCCGACACTTCCCAGCCGTCCATCTCGGGCAGGGAAATGTCGAGCAATATGAAGTCGGGACTTTCCGCAGCGGCCATTTCCAGCCCCTCGCGGCCGTTGACCGCTTCGGCGAGTTCGTAGTCGTCTTCGAGGAGCTGCACCAGCAGATCGCGGTTCATCTCCTGATCTTCGACGATGAGAATTTTCTTCATGTGTTTTCCTCCCTGGCTTCTTTATCCTGCAATCGCAGGGTGAATGTTGTGCCCTTGCCTTCTTCGCTCTCTGCCTCCACCCTGCCGCCCAACAACTCGACCGACCGCTTGACGATGGCCAGCCCCAGCCCCGTGCCCTGCTCGGCGTTGCGCCCCTTGCGCGCCACCGGCCTGAACTCGTCAAAAATGTGCGGCAGGTCGGCGGCCGGAATGCCCACACCGGTGTCGCTCACCGCAACGGTCAATTCCTCGCCCTGGCGTTGCATAAACAGCACTATGCGCCCCGCCTCGGTGGACTTGGCGGCGTTGCTCAAATTGGCGATGGCGCGGCGCAAACGGTCGACATCGGTGTGTATGGTCTCCACGCCGTCCAACTCCTGTGCCAATTCGACGCCCTCGCCCACCTTGGGCGCCACCCCCGCCAAACACTCGGTGGCCAGGCGGCGCAGATCCACTTCTTCGACAAAGATGTCGATGCGGCCGGCTTCTACTTTGGAGAGGTCGAGGATGTCGTTGATTAAATTGAGCAGGTGGTGGGCACTGGTCTCGATGTTTTCCAGGTTTTGGTACTGACGCGGATCTATGGTCTCCTCGAGCTTGCGCATGAGGATGCGGGTGTAGCCGATAATGGCGTTCATGGGGGTGCGCAAATCGTGCGACATGCGCGCCAAAAATTCGGCTTTGAGGCGGTTGGCCTCGGCCAGTTCGTTTTCCTTGTGCTCCAGTTCGCGGTCGCGTTCCTTGAGCAATTGTTCCAATTCTGCAATGCGGGCGTTGGCGTCTGTCATAAGCGTCAACTCCCGACCCGAACTGGACGGATGGCTCTTATACTATTGTATTGGGTGGAATATTGCTGCAGTGGGGAAGTGAGTAATAGATCCATAAAACGGCCGTGGGTTTTCAATTAAAAGAGCAGCTCTTAGAAGTTTATAATGCAATGGGCATGCCAGAAAATGTGCCCACAGCAAACAGTTTTATATATCTATATTATGAACAAACACTTAGAAAAATAAAATAAATATAAATTTATCTCTCTCTATGCTAGAGAAACGACAATTAATTGGACAGCCAAAAATCACTCTTTTTGTAATATCAATACAGTGGACACTTTTTCGATTTTGAGCGGATTTTTGTAAGGTTTAAATTCGTAAGTGATTATTTATAAACAATTTAAAAATTTCAATATCTATTTGTCTACGCCGTTATTTATCAATGACTTACAAAAAGTGTCCACAGTATTGTAATATAATAAATTATAAATATTTACAACAACGACAAAATTATTGTCGGAATTGACCAGAAAATGGTCGATTCCGACAATAATTAAACCTTTCCCCAGCCTTTTAAACACCTCAACCCCTCGCGCTCTTATCTGGCCCCACGACATGCGCTTAATCTGACCGATCTATTTTATAACCCCCATGGGCCAAAATAGTCTGTTATTTTGCCCATGGGGGTTATAATTATCTACCGTGGAATCCGATTACAATTTACGAAAGCCCGCTCACCGCCAAATCGCTTGTAAGCGCGGCACTAAAACGTCGGTATCGCGATCGTGCACCTCGCCCTGCCATTTCTGATTGACCTCTATTTCAGAACGCGCAAAAGAAGCCTGCATCAATTCGGGCAGATCCAGCGCCCGAAACCGCGTTTTAAAATACCCGTCGTCCTCCAACCACACCTCGCGAAACCCCAGCGGAAAGCCGATGATGCACGCCGTATCGACGAGCAGAAAATCGCGATAACTGCGAATGCGGTTGATGTGCCGGTGCCCGGTAAAAACGGCGATTACGGCGGGGCAATCCTCCACCGCCTTCATCACCTGTTGCGGATTGTCGATAAAACCGCCCGGCACAAAATCGTCCCGCGCCTCCTGGTAGGGAAAGATCCAGGGGTGTACAAAGAGGATCAGGGCGCACCCCTCCTTTTGCGCCTGCGCCGCGCCCTGGCGCAACAATTGATCGTGTTCATCGGTCCAAGCCCCCGCCGAATTCTCCAGCGGACTGTCCGTATATACATTGGCCAGCGCCAGGCGCAACCGTGGCCCCGCCTCGACAATGTCCAGCGTTTGCGGCATGGGCAAACGCTGGAACAACGCCTCAAATGACCCCTCCTGCGCATCGCAATCGTGGTTGCCCGGAATGTAATACGCCGGCGCCGTAAATCCCTCGAAAGCATCGGCCACGTCGGCA
>CAXGRO010000322.1:0-6653 GCA_964012055.1 uncultured bacterium | reverse complement strand
ACGGCCGAAGACGGGACCTGGGGGTTGGGCTTGGGGGTGCACAGCGGGCCGGTGGTCAAGGTGATCAACGACCACTTTGGGCCGGCGCTGGTGGGCGAAAATTGCATGGCGACGGAGAAGTTGTGGGATATGATGGTGCGCTTGACCTCGCCCTATGGGGGCACCGGGTTGGCCAGCTATGCCATCAGCGCGGTGGACACGGCGCTGTGGGACCTCAAGGGCAAGTTGTTGCAGCGGCCGGTGTACGAGTTGCTGGGCGGGCCGCAGAAAGATAAGATTTTTTGCTACGCCACCGGCTTCGACAACGAGTGGTACGTGGAGTCGGGGTTTAAGGCGACCAAATTGTTTACCCCGTACGGGCCGCAGGACGGCTTGGAGGGAATTGACAAAAACGAAGAGTTGGTCGCCCGCACGCGGGAGGCGATTGGCGACGAGGTAGAACTCATGCTCGACTGCTGGCTGTCGATGGACGTGGAGCACACGGTGCGGCTGGTGGAGCGCTTGCGGCCGTATCGCTTGAAGTGGATTGAAGACTATTTGCCGGCCGACGATTTGGAGGGCTACGCGGCGGTGCGGCAGCGCTTGCCGTGGCAGACGCTGGCTTCCGGCGAGCACTGGTATTTGCCCACTACGTTTGCCGCGGTGGTGCAGCGGCGGCTGGTCGATATACTGCAGCCGGATGTGTTGTGGGCCGGCGGCATTACGGCGTGTGTTAAGATTTGCCATTTGGCCGAGGCGGCCGGGGTGTCGGTGATTACGCACGGCGGCATGAATTATCCCTACGGGCAGCATTTGGCGTATGCGATGCCGGCGATTGTGTGGGGGGAGCGCTCGGAGGGGGTGTCGGCGCCGGGGGTGCTGTTGGAGGAGATGGTGGTGTTGCCGGGGACGGCGGTGATTAAGGATGGGTATTTGGTGCCGAGTGATGCGCCGGGGTTTGGGATTGAGGTGACGAAGGAGTGGGTGGAGGAGAGGGCAATTTGAAAGGGGGGCGTTGGTTCTAGTTATGGAAGGTCAGGTAGGGGGCGATCCCTCGCTCATTCTCGCCGGGCTCCTGACCGGCTCCGAAGCCAATCCCTCTGTCCGCTGTCCTGCGGACAGAGGGATTGGAATCACGCTCTGGGACCGCCCCCTACCTGACCTTCGATAGACGTGTAGTTCTCTACGCTAGGTAAGAGAAAGGATGATAGGATATGACGCGAGTGGTTACAGTTGGGGCAGCGCAGTTTGGACCGGTTTCGCGGGGGGAGACGCGGGGGGAGGTGGTGGAGCGGTTGTTGGGGCTTATGCGGGAGGCGCATGGGAGGGGGTGTGATTTGGTGGTGTTTACCGAGGTGGCGTTGACGGCGTTTTTTCCGCATTGGTACATGGAGGATGAGGAGGAGATTGATGCTTATTTTGAGCGGGAGATGCCGGGGGGGGAGACGCAGAAGTTGTTTGATGAGGCGGTGCGGTTGGGGATTGGGTTTCATTTGGGGTATGCGGAGCTGGCGATTGAAGAGGGGGAGAAGCGGCGCTATAATACGGCGATTTTGGTGGGCAAGGATGGGCAGATTATTGGCAAATATCGCAAGATTCATTTGCCGGGGTATGCCGAGTACCAGCAGGGGCACAACTATCAGAATTTGGAGAAGTACTATTTTGACTCGGGCAATTTGGGGTTTCGCACCTGGCGCGTGTTTGGGGGGGTAATGGGACTGTGCATCTGTTACGATAGGCGCTGGCCGGAGACGTATCGGGTGCTGGCGTTGCAGGGGGCGGAGATGGTTTTGCTGGGGTACAATACGCCGGATCAGCCCACCGACAAGCCCGGCACCAACCAGCTGGCCAATTTTCACAATTTGCTGTCGATGCAGGCGGGGGCCTATCAGAACGCCACCTGGGTGGTGGGGGTGGCCAAGGCTGGGGTGGAGGAGGGGGTGAGCCAGATTGGGCAGAGTTGCATTATTGCGCCGTCGGGGGAAGTGGTGGCCATGGCTTCGACGCTGGAGGACGAGCTGGTAGTGGCGCAGTGCGATTTGGACCGGACGCAGGAGTACAAGGAGCATTCGTTGAATTTTGGTTTGAACCGGCACGTCGAACACTACGGGTTGATTACCGAGCGCGTGGAGGCGGTGGAGCCGGAGGAGTGAGGGGCGATCTATAGAAGGAGTTATATGTCTATAGTTTACGAGGCGAGATTGCCGATAGCGGACGAGTTCTGGTTCCTCAAAGAGGCTATTGAGGAGACCCATTTTCTTTTGCGGGAAAGCGTGCCCGCGGCCCTGAAGAATTCACTGCACGGCATGGTGGCCGTCGATGATCAACGCGTTGTCGGTTCGGTAAGATTACTGGGCGATGGCGTAAAACTTGTCGTGGTGGAAGACCTGATGGTGCATCCCGAGTATCAGAGCAGGGGCATAGGGACTAAACTGATGGACGATCTGATGCAATGGATAGATGAAAACCTGCCGGAAAAAGTTTATATAGGCTTATTTACTCGCAAAGAGTTGCACGAGTTTTATAATAGATATTCATTTCTTGGACCTGATGAATTTCTATATGGTATGTGTACTAAGAAGCGCACCGGACATATCAGGTTGACTAGGGACGAATCATAAGCCTGTTGAATTTAGTTTGGTTGACGAGAGGCTTGGTGGCGCTGGCGGGTGGCGGCCTTGCTTCTGGTGCTTTGTGAGTCCCACGGGAGCCTGCCCGGCCCAACACCCACACAGCCGCGTGGCGGCTGTGAGTCCCGGCCCCTTTTCCCCCGGCATCCTCCCCCACAAAGCACCGCCGGCAAAACCGCCACCCGTCGGCGCCAACGGACGTATGGTTATTAACTGCGTTGGTTCAAAATGTGGTAATGTATCGATATTGAGGAGATGAACTCTATGCATCGTTTTTTACTATTGCTAATAAACATCCTTTTTGCCGCGGGCGTTTTTGCCGACGAGTGGGCGCAGTGGCGCGGGCCGACGCAAGACGGGGTGTGGCGCGAAGAAGGGTTGATCGAGCGTTTTGAGCGGGAGCAGCTGGAGCTGCGCTGGCGGGTGCCCGTTTCCAGCGGTTATAGCGGCCCCACGGTTGCGGGGGGGCAGGTGTATTTAACCGATCGGGTTACCAAGCCGGAGCAGGTGGAGCGCGTGCTCTGTTTTGACTGGGAGACGGGGGAAGAGATCTGGACCCATACCTATGCTTGCGAATACCGCAATGTGAGTTATCCGGCCGGGCCGCGGGCTGCGGTCGCGGTGCACGACGGGTTGGCCTATGCGCTGGGGACCATGGGGGATTTGCACTGCTTTGACGCGGCCAGCGGCGAGGTGCGCTGGAAGAGAGACCTGGACGCCGAGTACCAGATCGCCATGCCGATATGGGGCATCTCCAGCTCGCCGCTGGTGGAAGGGGACCTGCTCATCGTGCAGATTGGCGGTACGCCCGACGCCTGCCTGGTAGCCTTTGACCGCAAGACGGGCGAGGAGAAATGGCGCGCCCTGAGCGACAGGGCGTCGTATTCGACGCCTATTGTGATAGACCAGACCGGCCAGCGTGTGCTGGTCTGCTGGACCGGCGACCATGTGGCGGGCCTCGATCCGCAAAGCGGCAAGGTCCACTGGAAGCATCCCTTTCCGCCCAAGGATTGGGTGATCGCCATTGCCAGCCCGGTGTTCGACGCTGGCAAGTTGTTTGTTAGCAGTTTCTTTGAGGGGGCACTTATGTTGGAGGTAGACCCCCAGCGTTTGGCCGTGACCAAAACCTGGCAGCGCCGGGGCGCTTCGGCTAAGCAGTCGGACGGTTTGCACTCGCTGATATCGACGCCGCTGATTATAGGGGATTACGTGTACGGCGTGGACGGTTACGGCGAGGTGCGCTGCCTCAAAGCGGCTAGCGGCGAGCGCGTTTGGGAAGATTTAACGGCCGTGCCCAAAGCGCGTTGGAGCACCATTCACGCGGTGCGCAACGGCGAGCGGGTGTGGATGTTCAACGAGCGCGGCGAATTGCTCATCACCCGCCTGTCGCCCAAAGGTCTGGAAATCGTCAGCCGCGCCCAGCTCATCGAACCCACCCGCGACCAGTTGAACCAGCGCGGCGGCGTGTGCTGGGCGCACCCGGCCTTTGCCTACAAACACGTGTTTGCGCGCAACGACGAGGCGCTGGTGTGCGCCAGTCTGGAGCGTCAGCCATGAGCGCGGCGCATACTGAGGATGTTATGGCCGGCCTGACCGCCGTTGCGGCCACAGAGGTGGTAGCACCGCCGGGCTGGGCCGTGCTGCAACGCCAACTCATAGACGCGGCCAATGCCGCGGCGCCGCTGATGCTGGAGAAGTACACCGAGCGCAGCGGCGCGCCCTACTACGCAAACGACGTCGACGACCTTTACGAGCTGTTTTACAATTGGGGCCTATTCTACGCCATCGGCGGCGGCGACCGCGTGCTCGACCGGGCGCTGCAGCAGTGGAACGCCGTCACCCGTTTTTGCGACGACGGCATCGTCAGCCGTACCCACCCGCTTTTTGAACAGCAGATCCACAACGAATACTACAATTGTACCGAATGGCACCATCAGAGCGAAGGCAATATGCTGTTCTACGACTTTGGCGTGGCCGACCCCACTATATCGGAGAATGTGCGCCGCGCCCGCCGCTTTGCCGCCATGTACATGGGCGAAGACCCTCAGGCGCCCAATTACGATGGCCAACACCGGGTTTTTCGCTCGCCGTCGCAGACCAGTGTGGGGCCGCTGCTGCGCGCCGACCACCACTTGGCCAAAACGCTGCTGGTGGGCAGAGACTGGGAGAAGGAGCGCTATTACGGCGTGCGTGCCACCCTGCATCCCGCCGTCGAAGAATTGGAGCCAGATTGGGACCAAAACCCCGAGCGCAGAGCTGAGATCATCGATTTGGTTAGCCGCATGGTCATCAACGGCGACGTGCCCCAGAGTATGGCGGCCACCGCCCTGGTGACCAACGCCTATATGTATACGGGCGAGGAGAAATACCGGCAGTGGGTGCTGGACTACGTCGGCGGCTGGATGGAGCGCATGCGCCAAAACGGCGGCATCATGCCCGACAACGTGGGGCCGACCGGCAAAGTCGGCGAGCAGCGGCAGGGCCAGTGGTGGGGCGGTTACTACGGCTGGGCCTCCCGCTTTTCCCCCAGAATTATGTTCAACGGGATTATTGTCGGCGCCGAATGCGCCCTGCTCTTGTCCGGCGACTTTGGTTATCTCGAAATGCTGCGCGCCCAGCTCCGGCTGTTGTTGGACCACGCCGTCACCGACGCCGGCGGCCAGCTGCTCTTGCCGCACCGCTACGGCCCCAACGGCTGGAGCGAATTCCGCCGCTTCCGCATAATCGATATGGCTCACTTGTGGCACGCTTCGATGGCAGCGGAGGACTACGAGTTGATCACCCGCATGCGCGACGGCGATGCGCAGACCGATTGGAACCAGCTCGAATCGTTTGGCGAGAAGAACAACCGCGAGGGCGATTCAGAGTACCCCCGCTTCCAGTATTACGACGACCGCAACCCCAACTGGCCCGAACAGATCATGCGGGCCGAACTGCAGTACGTGCTGGAGACGACACACGCCATGCGCGCCGACGAGCGCGACGTGCAGACGATTATCGCCGACAACGAGGGGCCCGCCAATCCCGTGGCCACTAAAGGATTGACGCAGGTGACAATGGGGGCGCCGCACAGCATCTACAACGGCGGCCTGCTGCGGGCGACGGTGCGCTACTTTGACGCGCAGCGGCGCCGGCCCGGTTTGCCGCAGGACGTCGCCGCCCTGGTCGATCTGCTGCAGCCCGAGCGGGTGGGGGTGCACTTGGTCAATCTGAGTTTGACAGAGTCGCGCGACCTGATCGTGCAGGCTGGTGCGTTTGGCGAGCACTTGTTTACGGAGCTGAAGTATGCCGGGGCGGCGGGAGAAACATCGCACGCCGTCAATGCTCGCCATTTTGCCGTGCGGCTGCCGCCGTCCACGGCTATTCGCCTGGACCTTGGCATGCGGCGCTTTGCGCAGCGCCCGAGCTACGCTTTTCCCTGGCACGGCGAGCGCATACCGGTACCGTTTGAGTCGGGTTGATTTTGAAAGTTGTGGGGATGCGGCCGGCCGCACGAGTGCGATAACGGGCCAGCTGCGCCAGAGATCTTAGTGTAGTGCTGGCCGCGGTCACTGCTAATAAAGAGTGCCCTTTGGCGGTGGTCCAGACTAAACAAAGAAAACGGCCCGGCGGGTGACTTTCCCGCCGGGCCGTTGGTTTTGCGTACTGCTGGTCTTACTGTGCCGAAATGGTAACGCGGATAACGTTGCCGGTGGCGGGATAGCTAAAGCCATCGTCTACCACCTGCACCACGCCGCCTTCGTCGGCGCCGGTGTTGGGGCCAGATTGGCGCGGCGCCTGGTCGGGGCCGATGCCGGGCGCCTGGTTGACCTCGGTGCCGGCGTCCCACAGCAGGATCTGGCTGGTGATGTCGCCGTCGAGGGCGTTGCCGTCGGCGTCCCACAGGGCAATGCCGGTGTCGTCCGGCGCGTAGAACAGGTCGTTGGACTGGACAAACATGGTGGCAAAGGAGAGCCAGGCCCCGGGGCGAGCGCTGATGGTGAACTCGTAGGAAGCGCCCGGTTCGGCCGGTCCGGAACCATCGGCGCCCACCGGCGTGTTGAA
>CAXGRO010000321.1:0-6653 GCA_964012055.1 uncultured bacterium | reverse complement strand
CCGGGCAGGCCACCCGCGGGCCTCACAAAGCGCCAGAGGCGAGCGCCCCCGCCCGGCCGTCGCCAGCTATGCAAAGCAAGCCCCATATATCTCCGC
Source organism: uncultured bacterium (assembly GCA_964012055.1). Taxonomy (GTDB): domain Bacteria; phylum Latescibacterota; class UBA2968; order UBA8231; family UBA8231; genus CAXGRO01. Next base: position 6,557 of record CAXGRO010000321.1, on the reverse strand, counting down.
GCTCCCATAATCTATTGCACCGGCTCCAATCCCACGATCATGTTGATAAAAAACTGCTCAAAATCAATATCCTCAAACTCCCGCCCACGATCCTTCATGCGCCGCCGACTAATCTCGTAACCCGCCGTCATCGCCATGTCAAAGCCCGAGTAGATAAAGCGGTTGACCAGCATAAAAATCGAATCGCGCGTATTGTAATTCTGCGAGTCGTTCTCGCCGTTGCGGTACGTGCTCGGCAGCCCTGGAAACCCCTGAATGCCGCCGCGCAAAAACGTGCGCTCGGTGAACTTAAAATTGGCCACCACCATGGGAAAACCGTAGACCTCGGAGACCGGCTGCACAGCGCCCTCGTCGTCGCTGCGCTTGCGCAGCATGAGCTTGTAGCGCGGCGTCACCTCCAGCTCCCCCAGGCGCCAGCTGTAGTCGGCGCGCAGCACCGAAGTCCACAGGCTGATCAGGTTAGCATCGGCACCGGGCCGCAGCTGCCGATTGGCATCGAATTTGAGGTTGGCGCCGGCGAAGAAATTAGGCACGCCGCGAAAACTCAAGTCGACAAAGGCGGTGTTGACCACGCTATCTTTCATCAGCAACTGGTCCTCCGCAAAGGTCTCGATGACGCCGCGCGGGTTGAAGATGTCGTAATTGACTATGTCGCCAAAGCGGAAGACGCCGTCGGGGATGTCGTCCTTAACGCGCTTGAGGAAGTCGACCAAACGCACCTCACCCCAGCGCCCGTAGCGCCGCTGGTACTCGGCCTTGGCGTACCACACGTCGGCCCGCTGGCCGCCCCAAATCGCCTCCATGTCGTAGCGCCCCAGGGTCACTTCGAGGTGCGCCTGCGGCCGGCCGCGGGCGAAGAGATGGTAGCCCTTGCGGTTGAGGTCGTAGGGGTAGTCGACCTTGGCGTCGTTCTCGCGCACGTCGATGACGCCGTTGTTGTTGAGGTCTTCGCCGTAATCGAAGTCGTCGGGGTCGACGTCGTAGAGCAAAAAGGGTTCAAAGTAGTCGGGCACCCGGTTGCGGTTGCGATTGGTGTCGGCGGTGCCGTCCTGGTCCACGTCCAAACCGGGAAAAACGCCGTTGCGGTCCTCAAAGCTGGGGATGAAAAAATCGTCGGGGAAGGGGTCCTTGTCGTCGTTGTCGTCTACCGTGTTCAGGTCGAGGGTGTTGTTGAGGCTCTCGTCGGTCGAACCTAGCTGGCCGGCAAAGGGGCCGCCGCCGTCCTGGGCGTAGGCCGCCAAGGTCAGATCGGTCACCGACAGCTGGGTGGTGTACTGCGGCTCCAGGCGGAACCACTCGCCGCCCAGGCTCAGGCGCGGCGTCACCTCGCGCTCGAGGTTGCCCAGCCAGGCGCCGCCACGGCGGTCGTGGCGCCGGCCGCCGTGGTCGTTGACCGGGTATTGCAAGAAGTCAAAACTGTGGGCCCACTCGGCGTTGAAGCGGAACCCCTTCACGTCGGTGCCGGCCCGCAGGCCGGTCAGGGTGATGCCGGTCTGGCGGCCGTAATCGAAGTGGACACGCTCGATGTCGGCGCCGGCACTGCGGCGGCCCTCGGAGCCGGCCAGGCTCTTGTAAAACGTGGCGCGGTTGCGCTGCGCCGGCTGGCTGCGGTTCTCACGCGGGTCGACGGCGTACACTTCGGAGACACTGATGCGGTAATTCCCACTCACCAAAACATCGAAGGAGGCCGCCGTCACCTCCTCGTCTTCGGGCACCGGGAACCAGAACAGCACGTAGTCCTTGGCCTCGGCGCGGAAGAAACCCTGCGGGTCGAGCTCGGCCAGGGGGTAGCTGTTCTGCTGGACCCCCTGCAACACCTCCACGTAGGGAGGGATCGGCCGCTCAAAAAAGAAATCCCTATTGGGCGAGCTCGGGTTGAAGTCGTCTGTATTGTGGCGCGTGACAAACGGTTCGATGTCGTCGCGTCGCGCCCCGTTGAAGTAGATATTGGCCTCCACCACGCGGGCGCCGCCGCCGTCTAGCGGCGAGGTGTCTTCGACCCGCACTACCAGGTAATCGACCACCTGGACGCGGTTGGGCAACTGCCCCTTCATGCCGTTCCAGTCGGGCGGCGAGCGCGAGTCGACGCGGAAGAGGTTGACGTAGGAGGCGCTCATGTTGATAGTGCGCCAGCCCCACTGCCAGTGGCCGCCCATCAGGTAAGAGGCAAAGGGGGCGGTGGCCAGCGCCGGGGCGTCGGTGCGCGACAGCACCGGCTTGTCCATGCGCGAGGCCAGCATGGTGAAACCGTGGTTCTGGCTGGCCACGTCCCAGCGGATGCCGTTGAACGCCGCCAGGTCGAGGATCAGCGGCGAGAAATGGGTGCGGATGCGGTCGCCGATGATCAGGCGGGTCTGCCAGGTCTGGTAATTGTCGTCGGCCACCATCAAATTGTTGAGGAAGGAATCGTAGTTGTTGGTCTTATTGACGATGCTACCGTTAAAGACCTGCGACGGCTGGCCAAAGCGGCGCTGCTCCTGCAGGCGGTAGACCTCGATGCCGTTGACCAAAAAGTCGCCGAACTCGTCGTAGATGGGATTGGCAGTGCGCGTCAGCACGTTGCGCGGCCAGGTGCGGTAGCCCTCCAGGCCGTAATTGTCGTATGTGAGGATGCCCGGGTGATAGAGCATGAGGCGGCGGCCGGTGACGTGCGGCTCGAGCAGCTCGGGGTCGCCCTCGCCCCGGGCCACACCCACCAGGGCCACTAACACAATCCATATGGCGGCGCGCTTCGGCATATCGCTAATTCGTCCTCACTTGCAAAAACAGTTCCGAGCTTTCCACCGTGCCCACGGCGCTGGAGCCGACGAAATCGACAAAGGACTTGCGCAGGCCCCAGTTCATGCTGACCTGGTAGCCGGTGTAGCTGCTGGTGTTCTGGAATCCCAAAATGTAGTGCCAGGCGTTAAAATCGCGCGACGGCGACACGCCACTGCGGAAGCGGTGCTTGAGCAGCGGAAAGCCCTGGATGCCGGCCCGCAGGGTGGTGCGCTCGGTCAAGAAATAGTCCAGCCGCACGATGGGCGCCCAGGTGGTCTCATCCACCAGCGTGCCCTCGAATAACGACGAGTCGAAGCGGCGGTAGGTCCACTTGAGCATGGGTGTGACCAGCACTTTATCGGCCGCGCGCCAATCGTAGTTGGCCCGGTTCACCAGGGCCAGGGACCAGTCATTGCCCGAGCGTTGCACCGCGCCGTCGGCAAACTCGTCGGCATAGCGGTGGTTGAGCTCATAGCGCCAGGTGCTGTTGAGGGTCAGGTGCGCAACGCCAGTGTAATCGAATTTGACGTAGCTCAAATGGGCCAGGCTATTGCGGAAGTCGAGCGGGTCGTTGCGCAGGCCAATCTCGTAATTGCCGCGCAGCTGCGGGTTGGACACGTACTGGTAGAGCGGGTCGGGGATATCGTCCTGCACCCGCTTGCTGCGGTGGCGCAATTGCAGCGCCACGTTGCGGCCCAGAGCGCGACTGTACTCGACCTTGGCGTAGAACGCCCGGCTGCGCCCACCGCCGGCGATCTGCTCGATGTCGTGGCCGCCCGCCGTCACTTTGAGCTGCGGCCGCGGCCGCAGCGTAGCAAAGAGGTGCAGGCCCTCGCTGTCGCGCTCGTAGGCGTAGTCGGGTTTATTGTCGTTCTCGCGCGAGTCGACCACGCCGTTGTTGTTAAAGTCGTCGCCGTAGACAAAGTCCTCGGACTCAACAAAGTACATGAGGAAGGGTTCCTCGTGGTCGGGCAGGCTGTTGTCGTTGACGTTGGTGTCAAAAATACCGTCGCCGTTGTCGTCGAGGCCGGGGAAAACGCCAAAACCCACATTCCGCAAAGAGCCGGGGAAGAGGTTCTCACGAACTGCCAAAGCCGCATCGGTGATGTCGTTTTGGAAGCGCAAATCGAGCGGGTCGTCGTGCTCCCAGGAGTCGGGCCAGGGGTCGAGGTCATCGTTATCATCGACCAGTTCGTATTCCTTTAAGCGCGGCACGAAGTCGTCCCAATAGGTAAACGAGGTGCGGTATTGCGGCGGCACTCTGAAAAATTCCCAGCCCAGATCGAACCTGCCAAAGCCGCGCTTGCCGGTCAGCGAATAGGCCCGGTGGGTATCTTCGTGGCGCCGGCCGTCCTCCATTGGGGCGACGAAGTGGTGGGAACTGACGTTAAAATCGCCGCGCACTAAAAAACCCAGCAGATCCAATTCTGCCTTGGCACCGTAGAGCTCCAGGCCCGAGGCAAAGCCGTAGTCGAACTCCACCCAGCCCAAATTGGAATCGTCGAGCACATTGCCCTGCGCCCGCGCCACATTGCGCCAGTCCTCCCAGGCCAGGCCCACCACGCCGGCCCGGCCGATGGGCGCGCCCACGTCGATGGCGTAGTCGTTGGAGGCCAGCACGCGGAAGGAGATCTGCTCGGCCTCGGGCGGCACCTCAAAGCGGAAGATCAACACGTCGTCGCCGTCGGCGCGCAGTGCCCCCGTCCCCAGATCCACCGGCTCGGCTCTGCCAAAGAGGCCGCGGCGCGAATCTAAGAGGCTTTCAAAACCGATAGCGCGCGGCAACCACGACTGGCGACGGCGCAAGTGCGGCACGTCCTCCAAGCGCAGGCGGTCGGTGATGGCGCGCGCCGCCACGCCCGCCTGCAGCACGTCGCGCACCTTGCGCGCCTCGACCGCCACCGCGCTGGGCTGGCCGTCGACGATCATTTCCACGGCGTGGACCTGGGCGCCCACCCCGTCCTCGGGCGAGTCGTCGCTGACCGCCACAAAAATCTCGGTGGGCGCAATCAGATTGACCGGAAAGGTGCCCTTGCGGAACGAACCGCGACCGCGCTCCACCAGTGTGTCGGTGATGTGGGTATTGGCGTAGGAGGCGCTAAAAGTGAGAGCACTACCGATCTGTGTCTGCCAGTGGGCGCCAAAGAGGTAAGTGGTAAAGTCGAACGGCCGCTCGACGGCAAAGACGCGCACCGGGTCGGAAATGCGCGAGCCTATAATGGAAAAGCGGTTGCGCCGCGAATTGCCATCCCAGCGAATGCCGTTGAGACGCGTCACCGACAGCAGCATGGGTTTAAAGCGGGCGTCTACCGCCTGGCCGACGATAACCGAGGAACCCCAGCCCTGGTAGGTATCGCTGGCGACGACCAGATTTTGAAAGAGCGAGGTGTAGTCCTGATCTTTGAAAATGGTGCTGCCGCCAAAGGGCGAGATGCTGCGGAATTCCTGGGTGCGGTATATATCGCGGCCGTTGAGCAGGGTAAAGCCAAAGGGGTCGTAGACCCGCGTCTCCTCGTCGAGGAAGAGGGCGCCGGCCTGGCGAAAAAGGCGGATGTCGCGATAAGAAAAATCGGCGTAATTCTCGTACGCCTCGTTGGCCCACAGAGGATAGGTCTGGCGGTTGAGGTACTGGCCCCAGGTAGACGAGGCGGCCAGCAGCGCCAGCAGCAAAAGTGCCCTTGTGAGACGGCGGCCGTGCATCAGTACACCACCGCCACGGTGCGGGTCTCGGTGCGCTCACCCTGGTCCAGCCGGGCGCGCACCCGCACCAGGTAGATGCCCGGCGGCACTATCTCGCCGCCGTTGTCGCGCCCGTCCCAAAAGCCCGGGCTTGACGACGGATCGCGCCCCCCCGGGGGCCGTATGTACTGACCGCCCAGCACCGGCCCGTCGTCCAGCCGGCGCACCAATCGGCCCTGCAAATCAAAGACGCGCATTTCCACGTCTTGCGGCAGGCTGACGCGCGATAGGGTAAATTCAATCACGGTGTTGTCGTTGACGCCGTCGCCGTTGGGCGTAAACACCGGCGGCTGCGCCCGCACGGCGCTGAGCAGGGGCCCCTCGGCGTCAAAGGCGCGTACACTCCACGAGCGCGCTGTGCCACTGTCTGGATCGGACGAGACATCCTCCTGGGCATCGAGCGCCGCCCCCCCGGGACTGAAAAGGCGGGTGGCGAAAGCGAATTGATTGGTCAGCAGACGGGCGCTAAAACGCACCTCCAAAGCGCCAGCCGAACGCCAGGGCTCGACAAATACTATTTCAAGAGCGTCACCCAAAATCGTCGTCTCGCTCACCTCGACGTCGGCGGGCGCGTCGATCTGCTCCACCATCGCCAGGCTCGGCATGGCGATGCGCAGGCGCTCGATGCCCAGATCGCCGTCGCCAAAGTCCAGTTCCAAATGGTAGGTGAAGGTGGTGTCGCGCCCCACCACGGCGCGGTTGGGCTGCACCCGCGCCTGCGCCAGCGAGGCGGGGATCTCGTCGCTAAACTCGATCACCAGGCTGTCCAGCCGCGGCCCCAAATCCTCAAAATCGGTGGCCAAATTGACCCGGTATTGCAAGAAGGTGCGCGGCTCGGGCACCAACAATTCGGCGGCGACGGCGCTTACCGCGGCGCTCCACGGGCTCCACGCCTGACCGTCCTCGGAGCTGCGGAACTGCAACTGCAAATCGGTGCCGTCGGGCACGGCGCCGCTCCAGCGCAGGCGCTCAAAATTCTTGGGCCGGGCGGCGCCCAAATCCAGTGCCGCTGAGGTAAAGGCACCGGCCGGCGCCACGCCCTCCCCCAGCACCTGGAC
>CAXGRO010000320.1:0-6663 GCA_964012055.1 uncultured bacterium | reverse complement strand
CTGTGTGTCTTAATGGTCGCGCTCCCGGCAGAAGTAGTTGGACAGTGGCTCGCCGCCTTATTGTACGGCAGGATCGTCACCGTCAAACAAATGAAATGGGCCACCTCTACCCTGCTGCACGTGCTCCTATGGGCCATTGCCCTGGCCTGTACCATCACCCATTTGCCCGATCTCGCCTATGGGCCTATCAGGCCGATTCAGGCCCACCTAAGATGCTTGCGGTGCCAAACCACTTAAGCACCTAAATCGGCGGAACTCGGCGCAATTGCCGGGCCCCGTTTTTTATTATTTCTTGCCCAAGCCCGGTCCAGCCTATAATATCAAGAAAAGCGGCTTTATCCCTAGATATCAGACTATAACCTTGGACCAAACCAAACCATACCATTCTGGTCATCGACGACGACCCCATGATCCTCAACCTGGCCGACCTCATGCTGCAAAAACAGGGCTTTTCCACCTTGCTCGCCGGCGACGGCTCTGAGGGTTTGGCGGCATTTAAAGAGCACCGTGAAATCATCGACCTGGTACTGGTCGACATGCTCATGCCCAAAATGAACGGCGAGCAACTCACCGCCGAGATCTTGCGCCTCAGCCCGGGTTTTAAAATCATCATGCTCACCGGCTACGGCGCCAACTTGGAAGAGCTCAATGGCGTCAGCGACATTGTTTCAAAACCCATTAGCCTGGATCAGTTAAACGAAAAAATACGCCAGGCCCTCCAATAGATGTCACACCCTGCTTTTCGCCAGCACAGCCTCGCCCTGCCCGGTCCGGCCGAGGAAAACCTCGACCTTCTCTACCTCGACAACGAGCCCGCCACATCCCCCTGCACCCTGTTGTTGATCCACGGCTTTTTCGACCACAAAGGTACCTGGTCGCGCCTCGGCACCGCCCTGGGGGGCGATTACCGCCTCGTCCTGCCCGACTTGCTGGGCTGTGGCTACAGCGACAAACCCTGGCTGGCCCACCTTGAACCCAAACAACGCTATGCACCCGCCATGCATGCCCAAAACCTCAGCTACCTCATCGAACATCTCGATCTGCAAAACCTGATTCTGGGCGGCAACTCTCTGGGGGGCGGCATCGCCCTCTACCTATGGCTGCACTACCCCAAAATTCGCGCCCGCACTCGCGGCCTACTGCTCTTAGATGCGGCGGCCTACCCCCAACCCCTGCCCGGCTACATTGGCGAAATAGCCGGCGTTTTGGGGACCCTGCTCAACCTGCCGCCAGTGCGGCGCCTGCTCTTCCACCTCGGCCTGGTCCGCTGGTCGGTACAGCGCACTTTCCGCCGCGTCTTCTTCGACCCCGACAAAATTCCCGCCGACCAGGTGGCCGCCGCATTAGACATATTGCGGCAACCCAATATATTCTATGTTTACCAGTGGATGGCGCGTAACCTGGTGCCGTCTGACGCGGGCGATTTTGTCGCCCGCTTTAAAGAGATCGATTGCCCAACCCAGGTCATTTGGGGCGAGGAAGACCGCATTATCTCGCCGCTGGCGGCGCTGCAATTTAAAGAGAGCATTCCCCACGCCGACGTGCGCACAATCGAGCGCTGTGGCCACGCGCCCCAGCTCGAATGCCCCAATCAGGTGGCGGCCCACATCCGCGAGTGGATGCCGCCTATCTAACGACTTAACTGTTTGGTGGAATCAAATATTACGCCCTCTATGTTGACCCTCTATCCCGTTCCTGTAAAAAACAAAAAAAACCGTCCCTCCTCGCTCCACCTATACCTCGCTTTCCTCCTCACTCTAAACGCCAGCCGAACCTTTGCCCAACCTGTCGACCTGATCGAGCTCAGTCTCGAAGAATTGATGGACGTCGAGGTTACCTCCGTGTCGCGTCGGCCGAAGAAAAAGTCGCAGGCCGCCGCCGCCGTGGCCGTCATCAGCCGCGCCGACATCCGCCGCGCCGGGATCACCAGCATACCCGAAGCCACGCGCCTGGCGCCCGGCATCCAGGTGGCGCGCATCGACGCCAATAAATGGGGCATTACGACGCGCGGTTTCAACGACCTCTTCCCCAATAAACTGCTGGTCCTCATCGACGGCCGCAGCGTCTACACCCCGCTCTTTTCGGGCGTATTTTGGGAAGCCCAGGACGTGCTGTTGGAAGACGTGGAACGCATCGAGGTGATCCGCGGACCCGGCGACGACCTGGTCGACGCCAGCGGGCGGCCGCGTTCCGACGCCTGGGAAGCCGGCCGCGGCGGCGGACGCGCCGACTGGCAACTATCCGACGGCGACCACCTGAGTCTGCAGGCCGCCGTCTACAAAGGCGAACTAGGCCAAACGTTCAGCGCCATTACCGCGCCCGATTTCAACGGCTCACAGGTGTTCAATTCCACCACGCCCTTTTCGGGCGGCCACGTTTTGGGGCGCTGGCAACGCCGCGCGGCCGACGGCGGCGACCTTGCCTTGCAAATATACTACGACCGCACCAGCGCCACACCCTTTGGGCCGCCATTTCGCGCGCCGTGCGCACGCCGTCGCGCGTCGAAAACGACATGAATTTCCTCGCCCAAGCAGTGCCCCGCCAGACCTTGCCCGACGGCGCCCTGCCTACTTTTATTGCCTTTCTCGGCAGCAGAAACCTGGAGGCGGAAAACCTGCTGGCCTATGAAATGGGCTACCGCCTCCAACCCGCCCACCTGCTCTCCCTATATTTGGCCACCTACTTTAACGTATACGACGACCTGCGCACCACCGAGACTCACCCCGCCTACCGCGTTGAAAACGCCGGGCAACCTTACGCGGTCATCCCCTTAGTTATGGAAAACCGCATGCGCGGCAACACCTACGCCCTCGAGTTACTGGCCGACTGGCACCCACTGGAAAACTGGCGCTGCAAAGCCGGCTACACCTTTTTGCAAATGGACCTCAAACTGGAGCGCGGCAGCACCTACCTCAGCCTGGCGGAAACCGAAGGCACCAACCCGCGCCACCAGCTCTTTGTGCATTCGTCCACCGAGCTATCCGAAAATGTTGAACTGGATCTGTTCGGCCGTTTTGTCGACCGACTTCCCACCGAGCGAGCCAGATCTTATTTTAGCCTCGATGCGCGCCTGGTCTGGCGCCCGTCGGCCCGCCTAGAGCTGGCGCTGGTCGGCCAAAACTTATTGCAAGACCGCCGCCTCGAGTACGGCAACGCCATAGGCCCCACCCTGGCCAGCCAGGTACAGCGCGGCGCCTATGGCTCCCTGCGTTGGAATTTTGCCCACTCTAGTACCCCGGAGGTTTCGCCGTGAATACCCATACCGAACGCGTCACTGCCTCACAGCACACCTACGCCCTAGCCGTAGGAGGCACCATGGACGGCGTCAACACCCGCGACCCCGTCGGCTACAGCAACTACCAGCAAAGCTGGGAGCCCAACCTGGCGGTGCGTCTGGAAAACGTCGGCGCCGAGGCCGTCAAAAACCCCTGGGTCACGGTCAACGGCAAACGCAACTGGCGCTCTATAGAAGACACTCTGGAAGAAATACTGGACGAGGACATGTCCGAGGCCCAAAAAGCGCGCGCCATCTGGGAATTTGCCCGCAAACACCGCTACCACTTTACCACCGGCGACGACGAAGTCAAAGACACAGTGAAGATGCTCAACGTCTACGGCTATACCCTGTGCTGGGACGAGGCCTACACCGTAGCCAATTTGTGGCAGGCCGCCGGCCTCAAAATCCGCCGCGGCATACCGCACGGGCACTGCACCACCGAAGTGTTCTTCGACGGCAAATACCACCTGCTCGACAGCGACGAACACCTGATGGTCTTGCTGCGCGACAATAAAACCATCGCCGGCGAAGACGATTTGGCGCGCGATCACGATCTGATGAAACGCGCCCACGTCTACGGCATTTTGCAAGCCGAGAGCCGCCAGACCAGCGAGAGCGCCGCCGCCCTCTTCATCCACGCCGGGCCGCGCGGCGGCGAGCGGCCCTTTATTGGCGGCCACCGCATGGACCTGGACCTGCGGCCCGGCGAGGCCCTGCTGTGGGAGTGGGAAGACCGCGGCAAATACCACAGCCGCAAACCGCCCCGCCTGTGCAACGGTCGGCTACACTACACCCCAAAACTGGACGACACCTTTGAGCGTTGGTGCAACAGCGCCGACAACCTGCACAGCCAGAACGGCGTTTTACACAGCACCGACGCCGAGCGCCAAAGCAGCCTGACCTACCTGATCCGCAGCCCCTACGTCATTGTCGGCGGCCAACTCGAGGTCGTTTTAACAGCGGGCGGCGGCACCGCAGAAATCTCCACCGACGGCGCCACCTGGACCCCGATCGGCGAAATATCAGACGCCCAAAACCTGACGCTCGACGCCCACTTTGCCCCCGAAACGCCGCCCGCCTACGCCTACCACCTGCGCCTGAGCGGCCACAACCTGGCACTGCAAAAAGTTTTTGTCGAAACCGACCTGCAAATGGCGCCGCTCTCCCTGCCCGCCCTCGAAGTGGGCGACAACCACATCGCCTATTGCGACGCAAACGAAACGGCGCCCCAGATCGAGATCACCCACACCTGGCGCCAGCGCGATGACTCCCCCCCCCCGCCGCCGCCGCAGGCCCGCTTTCCCCAAACCGGCGCCCAGGTCGACGGTACCCAATTTACCTTCGCCTGGGAGCCCGTAGCCGATGCCGCCGACTACCACTTCCAGTTGGGCGAGTCGAACGATTTGCAATACTGCCTCTCGCCCACCTTCGACAAACTCGTTTCCAAAACGCCTGCGGCCGGCAAAGCCGAGTGGCGCATCCCCTACGAAGGCCTGCTAAACCCCGACCAAACCTATTACTGGCACGTCCGCGCCCGCAACGGCGACGGCCTGTGGGGGCCCTGGAACCCCAGTTGGTCGTTCAGCGTCAACGCCCCAGGTGTGCCCTTAGACGTGCGCCTTGAAGTCGACTGGGAAACGCGCGCCCTGGCACTGCACTGGCACCCCAACCCGCAGGGCAACCCGCCGGCCCGCTACGAAATACACGGCAGCGACGAACGCGGCTTCAGCGCCAGTCGCGAACCCTACACCGCCGTTGGCGGCGACGCCAGAGAAGTGCACTTTGCCGCCAACCTCATCGCCACCGCTGAGGCCAACTCGCACATCTTTAGCGACCGCGACAATCGCTGCTTTTACCGCGTCGTGGCCGTAGACCAAAACGGCCAGCGCTCCGCCCCCTCCGATTTTGCCGCAGCACCACGGCCCTTCATTTACTCCCAACCCCCCGAACAAATGGTCGCCGACCAGGTCTCCACCTACCAGGTGGAGACTCTGCGCTGCGTTGGCGATTTGCGCGCCGTCAGCCAGGGCCCCAAGCGCTACTTTACCGCCTTTCGCGACGCCGACGAACTCCACTTTATTCTCGACGAGGGCCCCGACTTTTTGGAATTGGATGCCGCCACCGGCCTGCTAACCGCCCAACCCGGCGCGCACCACGCCAGCACCCACACGGTAACCCTACGCGTCCACAACAGCCAGGGCGGCGTCGACGTCCAGGGCTTCGATCTGGAGATCCTACCGCATGAGTGAAAACACCGCTTGCACCAATATCGGTTCCGACGGCGTGCGCGTCCGCACGGTCATTGGGGTCTTGCTCGCCCTTTTCAGCCTCTTCCTGGCCCTCATGTTGGTGACCACCGGCGTGTCGCGCTGGCTGCGCTTTCTGCTCTTCCCCACCTTGTGGGGCACCTTTATTTCTTTTTTTCAAGCCCGGGCCCGCACCTGCGTATTTCTCGTCGCCCGCGGCAAGCGCGACATGGGACACCAGCGCGAAGACATCGTCGATCAGGAAGAGCTGGCACGGCTCCAGCGCCGCGCCGGCAGCATTCAAATGCTCGCCTTCACTTTTGCCCTGGCCACTACTCTGCTCTCAATGCTGTTGCCAACTTCCCTGCCCTTGCCCGAGCACTGGCAGTTGCCCCACTAACCCCGCGCAACCGCAGCCCCCATTTGCGCATCTAAATTGTGATATTGCCTGAATAGGGGTATATTAAGCGAAAATGCGCCGTTAGCGAGAGGACATGGCAAAAGACCAGGCCAAGCTGCTCATCCAGCTCCTCAAAAAAATTCCCATATTCGACGAATTGCCGCCCACCCAGGTGCGCCTATTGCTCTCCCTGTGCGAAAACCGCAAGCTAGGAGAAGGCGAAATTCTCTGCGAAAGCGGCACGCCCAGCGACGAGATGTACATTCTGCTGACCGGCCAGTTGAGCGTAATAACCGCCGAAGGGCTGAGCGTCGCCACCATTTTGCCGGTCACCACCGTCGGCGAAATGGACGTGGTAACCGGCGAACGCGTTCGGCCACGGTGGAAACGGCCAAACCCTGCAATATTCTGGCAATCAACAAAACTAAGTTCGAGCAATTGCTCGACGAAAACCGCAGCATCGCCAGCCGCATCTACCGCAACGTCATTCACGTCCTCTCCGACAAACTGATCAACGACAACGTCCGCCTGCGCGACTTTCAGATCGAAAAAGACCGCTTTGAAAGCACCGTGGCCTCGCTGGAACACCAGCTCACCATCGAGGTCAAACGCGACGAGTTACTGGTCGACTTTGTCGACGAGCGCGGCATTATGCCGCGCGACCGCTTTGCCGCCGCCGTCGACGAAAAAATGGAAGAGACCACCTCGCATATCCTGGTCGTCGACGACGAACCCGATTT
>CAXGRO010000319.1:0-6666 GCA_964012055.1 uncultured bacterium | reverse complement strand
TGGTCGCACAAAACAAGATAGGGGAGGGATCGCCATTCCTAAAAAAGTCACACATCACGTACACGCTGATTTTACTATAAATTATGAACTTGGTCAAGGGAAATTGGTATGGTAATTGATGCCCGTTCACATAACTTGCAAATGTGCTTTGGCGGGCTGCCCATCATTCTATGTAGGTAACGAGCGGCCCCAATCTGCTCATCGTCCGCCTGAGAGAGGGCGGTGATGGTATCGGCGTCAAAAGGTCGAGTTGGAGTTGGATTCCTAGCGGTTAGCGGCGCCTTGAAACGACGCTCAACCCAGGGCCCCGCTGGCGCGCAATTTTTCGATCTCTGCTTTGCCAAAGCTAAATTCATCCAGTACTTCATCGGTGTGCTGGCCCAGCGTCGGCGCCGCACGGCGGATGGCGCCCGGGCTCTCGGACAATTTTACGGGAATGCCGATGTTGCGCACCCGGCCCACAGTGGGATGGTCGGTTCCCACATCCATGTCTCGCGCTTGCACGTGCGGGTCGTCGTACACCTGAGCGGAGTTGTAGATAGGGCCGCTAGGGACGGCAGCCCGTTCGAGCAGGGCAAGCCAGTGCGCTGTGGGGTGCTGTGAAAAGGTCTCGTTTAACGTTTTGACGAGTTCCTGCAGGTTGGCCATGCGGTCGGAGTTGGTGGCAAAGCGCGGATCTTGCAAGAGATCGCGGCGCTCGATGGCATCGCAGAGGCGTTCCCAATTGGCCTGGTTGGCGGCGCCTATGTTCAAATACCCGTCGGCGGTGTGAAAAGCCTGGTACGGCGCCGAGAGGCGGTGGGCCGACCCCAGGGGGTTGGCGCTTTCGCCGGTGGCGAAAAACATGGCGGATTCCCACACTGAATAGGCCATGCCGCCCTCCAGCAGCGAGGTGTCGACAAACTGGCCCTGGCCGGTTTTGAGGCGGTGGATATAGGCGCATAGAATGCCGTAGGCGCCGTAAAACCCGGCGTTTAAATCGGTGATGGGCACGCCCACTTTAACCGGCGGGGTGTCTGGATGGCCGGTGGCCGCCATTAGGCCGCTCATGCCCTGGGCCACCAGGTCAAAGCCGCCGCGCTCGCGGTAGGGGCCCGTGGCGCCAAAGCCGGTGATGTGGCAGTAGATGAGGGCCGGGTTTAACGGTCGCACGTCGTCGTAGCCCAGGCCAAAGCGCTCCAGGGTGCCCAGGCGGAAGTTTTGCAACACGACGTCGGCTTCGGCGACCATGCGGCGCAGCGCCTCCCGGGCCGCTTCCACTTTGAGGTCGAGCATCATGCCGCGCTTGTTGCGGTTGATGGCCAAAAAAGCGGCCGCTTCGTCGCCGATAAACGGCGGGCCCATGCGGCGCGAGTCGTCGCCGCCGGGTTTTTCGATCTTGATCACGTCGGCGCCCATGTCGGCCAGCAGCATGCTGCAAAAAGGGCCGGCCATGATCTGGCTGTAGTCGAGGACTTTGACGCCTGCGAGGGGGAGATTTGCCGTTTGCTCTGTCATGGAAATCTCCTATTTGCCGGTGAATTGCGGCGGACGGCGTTCGACAAAGGCGCTGCGGCCCTCGGCAAAATCGGCGGTGTCGAATATAGCATAAGGCAAGTCTGCTTCCTCGGCGCTCAGGTCTTTTAGACCGGGGTTTTTTAGAATAGTCTGGAGCAATTGTTTGGTGTATTTATGGGTCAATGGGGCCAATTCGGCCATTTCGGCAGCGAGCTGGTCGGTGTGGGATTGCAACTCGGCCAGGGGGACGACTTGAGTGACCAGGCCGATGCGCAGCGCTTCGGCGGCGTCGATCAAGCGGGCGCTCAGCAGCAGGTAGGATGTGGGGCCGGCGCCGATCAAGTTGACCAGGCGGCTCATTTCTACGTATCCGGCCAGCACGCTCAGGCGCGCGATGGGCACGCCAAAGCGGCTGTTGTCGGCGGCAATGCGGATGTCGGTGGCGGTGGAAAACTCGCAGCCGCCGCCCACGCAAAAGCCGTGGATGCGCGAAATAGTGGGTTTGGGGATGGCGCCGATGGCGTTGAGAGCGCCTTCAAAGGCTTTGGCATAGCGCCGCGCATTTTCTGTGTTGTTGCGGTATTCTGCAAAATCTTTGATGTCGGCGCCGGCCGAAAAGGCTTTATCGCCGGCGCCGGCAAAGACTACCGCGCGGACGGCGTCGTCGCGGGACAGGTCTGCGGCCAGGCGTTGCAGGGTCAACCAGCCTTTGTAGTTGATGGCGTTGCGCTGTTGTGGCCGGTTGAAGGTTACAGTGGCAATGCCGTCGGTTTGGTCCACGAGGATGTCGTCTGACATGGGCTGCGTCTCCCTGTAAAATTTGGTGATGGGTCGTTATGCATGGTACGATGTGGGGGGAGTGGGATCAAGTGAGAAAAGTCTCTTATAGAGACGTGTGCTTTGATATTGTTTATTAATTCTCCATAAAACTTTCCACGCCGTACGGCAAAATCAAAATCGCAATGCGCGTATAGATGCTAGTTGACGGCGTTGGGGGTTGCCTGTAATATACCGTGCTTACGCGCGGAACGCAGTGTGATGCGCACATTGTGAAAGAACAAGAATCATGCAGAGTGATTCCACATTTTCCAGCATACCCATAAGCATAGATCTGCAGACCGAACCCGAACTCGCAGAGGTCGATCTCATGGCACCTGGCGAGCACGGCGATGAACATTTTATCCTGTCAATTGGTATGAATCAGGCGGGGCCGGACAGTCAATTGGTGCATTGGCGCTTGCGGCGGCGCGACGGGGGCACGTTTAAGGTGCGCAACTTCAAGGTGGAGGCCGCGGTGCCGGGAATTGAATTGCACCGCATGTTTGCGCCCCGCTTGCACGAGGCCATCGGCAAGTTGGATTTGATCAGCCTGCCCTGGGGGCTCGACGAGCGCACTTTTACGTCGTGGGCCTTCCCGCTGATTGCCGCCCTCAATCGCAACGACGAAAACCGTTTCTGCATGGCTTTTATGGACCACGTGCACACGGCCGATGCGGGGCACAGCTGTTACGATGAGGACGCCAAGGTCAGTTTAAAACGGCCCTACGACCAGGAAGCGCTGGAGACGGATGTATGGGAAGAGACGCTCTACCTGTCGAGTGCGTGGCGTCATATTCTGGACGAGGTGCGGGCTTTTTCGCGGGCATACGACCGGGTGAACGAGCCGGTGCTCTGCGCCACGCCGGCGGCGGTGTGGGAGCCGGTGTGGTGCTCGTGGTACGGGATCAAGGGCGATATCGACGCAAATTACATTACGGCCATGGCGCCCCTGCTGGCGGAGTGGGGGTTTGGCAGTGTCATAGTGGATGCCGGCTGGTTTAGGAACGACGGTTTTGACGAGCAGACGGGGCACTACATGCCGGTCGAGGAGAAATTTCCCGACCTCAAGGCCATGGTGGAAGAAGTGCAGAGTTATGGTTTAAAGATTCTGTTGTGGTGCGCCCCGCTCTTTAATCTGGGCGGCATTCAGCAGCGGCCCTTTATCGAGAGGAATCTAAAAAGGGATGGAGACACCGTGCATTCCTTTTTGTGTCCGCAGGTAAGGGAAGTGCGGGAGTACGTGGGGCGCATGGTGGGGCATCTGATGCGGACCTATGGCAACGACGGTTTGAAGATCGACTTCATTGATCCGTTGCAGGCGGATGCGGCCAAAAAGTGCACGGCCGAGCACGAGCACGATATGGCCGATTACGGCGAGGCAGTGGAAGCGACGCTGGCGATCATACACGACGCTATGAAGGCGGTGCGGCCCGACGCCTTGATCGAGTACCGCATGAATTACTCTAATTTGTTGACGCGCAGTTTTGCCACCAGCCACCGGGCCCAGGACGCGCCCTTTGACTTCGACCACATTCGGCGCATGTGCACCCGCTTGAAGAGTTATATCATCGACCCGCAGGCCGGCGCCGAGGGCAATGTGGCGGTGCACACCGATCCGGCCTATTGGCTGCCCGAGGAGCCGCTAGATAATGTGGCGCGTTTTATGGCCAGTTTGGCGGTGAGTGGCGTGCCCATGCTGTCGACCGATTTGCGCAATTTGCTGCAATTTTATCGCGACAATAAAGAGCTGCTCTTGTTTGGCACTCAACGGTACTTGAGCTTCGACCCGCACTATTCGCTTTTTTCTGTGCACCGGGGAGATACGGCGCTGTGGAGCGGTTTTTAGCGAGTCTTTTCCCGGGCAATTGCAGGTGCCAGAAAAGGGGATCGGCCGCATGTGGATTCTCAACGGCTCGGGGCAGGGAAAGATCTACAGTCGGTTGACGGGGGTCGAGGGCGAGCGCCTGGTCGCGAAGGTGTACGACCGGGCGCTGGAAGAGAAGGGGAATATTGAGTTGGCGGTTGATGATGGAGCGGTTGTGCTGGATATCGAGGTAGATGTGGGCGGCGTGCTGGAATTATCGAGTAAAAGGAGATAGAGTTATGACATTGATGGATGCGCATCCAGGTATGGGGCGGGAGTTGAAGTTTTTTGCGGTGGATAACGATGTGCCTAAGCGTTTGACGCGGGAGCAGATTCGGCAATTTAACGAGAAGGGGTACATTTTTCCGATTGATATATTTACTGCGGCGGAGGTGGAGGCCAATCGGCGTTATTTTGACGAGTTGATGGAGAAAGCCCGGGTGGCGGGGCATAACAGCTATTCGATTAACGGGTGGCAGAAGTATTGCCGCGGCATTTACGATTTGCTCTACGACGAACGCATTCTCGATTGTGTGGAAGACTTGCTGGGGGCCAACCTGGTCAATACCATGACGCACTACTTTTCCAAGGAGGCGGGCGACGACAAGCAGGTGACCTGGCACCAGGACGCCTCGTACTGGCCGCTGACGCCCAGCAAGACGGTGACGGTGTGGCTGGCCATCGACGATGCCGACGAGGAGAATGGCGCCATGCAGTTTGTGCCGGGGTCGCACTTGCATGGGCAAATCCCCTACGAACACAGTACGGAGGAGGAGCGGGCGGTGCTGGGGCAGTCGGTGCGCGATCCGGAGAAATGGGGGGACAAGCCGGTTTCGATCAATTTAAAAGCGGGGCATATTTCCATTCATACAGATTTATTATTGCACGGCTCGGGATTTAATCGCTCGCAGCGGCGGCGCTGCGGGTTGACGTTGCGCTATATGCCGCCGGACGTGCGCACGAGTGAAGAGGAACACGGGCAGGGGTTTATTTGTCGGGGGGAGGATCCGCAGGGGTATTGGGTAAATTGGCCGGCGCCGGAGGGTGAGGATATTCCCGCTGTTCGGAAGTGAGGAAAGCCCTAGAGAAAGAGCGTGGTTGATTCTACTACCAGCGCGACCTACGATCGCATTGCGGCGAAATTTTTGGCCAGGAGTTGCGACCGCAGTTTAATGCAGGAGCAACTCGATGTATTTAGTGCGCGCCTGCCGGTGGGGGGGCTGGTGCTTGACGTGGGGTGTGGGCCGGGTTTTGATACGGCGGAGCTGCGCCGGCGTGGGCATCGCGTCGTTGGGGTCGATTTATCGCAGGGCATGTTGCGCATTGGGCAGGAGCAGTATCCGGGAGATTACGTGCAGGCGAATATGCTAAAGCTGCCTTTTGACGGCGGCATAGATGGCATATGGGCCTGCGCCTCCATGTTGCATCTGGGGCGGAGCGATTTTCCCAGGGGGGTGGAGGGATTTGCGCGGGTACTCAAGCCCGGGGGGTGTATAAGCCTGAGTTTGAAAAAGGGGGAAGGGGAGGAGTGGGACACGCGTTACGGGGCAGAGAACAAGCGCTGGTTTACTTTTTGGCAAGAGAATGATGTTGATGGGCATTTGCGTGCGCACGGTTTTCGCATGGTGGATTCTGCCGCAGATCTGAACAGATACAGGGGGTGGATTCGCCGTTTGGCGATATTCGGACCCGGTCAATGACAAAAAAGAATTAGAGAATCTAAAAGGAGAGAGAAATGAAAATTACCGACGTGACCGTGCATTGCTATTCGTGGCCCAAACCCAAACCGATCAGCAACGGCAAATACACCTATTCGAATGTGGTGCTTAACCTGGTACAGGTTTTTACCGATGAGGGCATAACAGGCGTAGGCTGGGGTGGTGGCACGGCGGCGGCACGGCCCGGCGAGGTGACTGCAGCCCTGATCGGACACTTTAAAGAAGCGCTGATCGGCGAGGATCCTTTCTGCTACCGGCGGCTTTGGGACGAGATGTGGCTGCCCAAAATTGTCGGGCGCCGCGGCATGACGACGCAGGTGATCAGCGGCATCGACATTGCCATATGGGATTTGATGGGCAAGGCGGTGGGCAAGTCGGTGCACAAATTGCTGGGCGGCTACCGCGAGCGCATTCCCACCTACATCGCCGGCGGTTATTACGAGGAGGGCAAGGGGCTGAAGGAGTTGGCCGAGGAGATGGAGGAGAATTTGCGCCTGGGCGCGCGGGCGGTGAAGATGAAAGTAGGCGGGGTGCCGATCAACGAGGACGTGGAGCGCGTCAAGGTGGTGCGCCAGACGATTGGGCCGGATGTAAAATTGATGGTGGACGCCAACAACGCCTATGCAGCGTACGAGGCGGTGGAACTGGCGCGCAAGATGGAGCCCTACGATGTGTTCTGGTTTGAGGAGCCGGTGGCGCCGGACGACTACCGCGGCCACGCCCAGGTGGCGCGCGCCACTGGCATTCCGGTGGCCACCGGGGAAAACG
>CAXGRO010000318.1:0-6687 GCA_964012055.1 uncultured bacterium | reverse complement strand
AACAGCTTTCGCTTCACGATTGAGTTCAATCGCGCGGTCGATGAGTTCGGGCGCGGCGCCGGCCGGCGCCAGGCCAAAGAGGGCGAGGGCGATGAGGCGGCGGGCGCCGCGCATGCAGGTGTTGGCGTTAAGGTGCATGTTCCACTTCTTCCCGGTGGATCGACCACTCTTCCGCGCGTTCGCCTTTGAGGCGGTCGACCAATTCGTTGAGCCGCCGCTGCTGTTGGCGTTGCACGATGGCGGCAACGATGTGAGCGCGCACTTGTTCGAGCTGCTTGGGGGTGCCGGCGGGCTGGCTGTCGAGCACCTGAACGATGTGGTAGCCGTAGTCTGTTTTTATGGGTTTTGACAAGTGATTGAGCTTTTGTTTTGCGGCTATCTCCCACAGATCGGGGTCGTCTCCCTGCGAGAAATAGCCCAGTTCGCCGCCGCTGAGGTAGGTGTCTTTGTCTTTGGAATACTTGCGCGCCACCGGCTCAAATTCGTCGCCGCGCTGCAGCGCCTGGTAGGCGGCGTTGGCCTCGCGGCGGGTGGTGGTGAGGATGTGGCGGGCGTTAATTTCGTTCTGCTGACGCAAAAAGTGATCCTGGTGTTCAAAATAATACTGTTCGATGAGGGCGTCGGTGATCTCCACCTCGCGGCCGGCGAATTCGCGCTCGAACAAGGTGGCCACCAGCAGGTCGTGGCGGGCCTGTTCGAGCAGGTATTGGACGCGCACGTTCTGGTCCAATTGGCGCGCCAGGGCCTCCTGGTAGAGCAGCTCTTCGCGCACCCAGTTTTCGACGAATAGTTGGCGCTCGGCGCCCGTTTCATCGTCGAGCCCCGGCGGCAGTTGGGCGTCGAGGTCGGCGGCGGTGAGCACGGCGTCGCCGACTTGGGCAACAATCGTTCCCTGGTCTATCTGTTCGGCGCAGGCCGCCAGCAGCAGCGCTGCCAGCGCGCCGCGCCCAAAATTATATGCGGTTGAAAGCATGCGCATAAATCAGAGAAGTTCCTGTAGTAGGTCGCGCGCTTTTTCCAGCCTCTCCTGCTCGTCGCGGCCTTTGATCTCCGCTTCGATGCCCAGGCGGTCTTGCAGGGAGAATTCGAGGTGGACCGGGCTTTGCTCCACCATGCGCTGAATTTCGGCGCGGTCCAATTCGCGCTCTTCCGGAAAGAGCAGGCGGAAGCGTGCCCCCTCCAGGTGGACGGCGCCCAGCCCCAGTTGGCGCGCCATAATTTTAATTTCCATAATGTGCATCAACGCCTGGGCGTGAAAGGGCAGGCGGCCGAAGCGATCTTCCATTTCTTCGCGAATGGCGAGCAGGTCGACGACGCGGCTGGCGTCGGCCAGGCGCTGGTAGAAGTCCATTTTTTGGTCGCCGTTGGCCACGTAGTCGTCGGGTATGTAGGCCGAGGTGGCGATTTTGATGTCGGGCTCGATGTCGGGTTCCACCGCTTCTCCCTTGAGTTCGCGCATGGCCTCGTCGAGCAGGCGGCAGTAGAGGTCAAACCCCACGGCGGTGATAAAGCCGTGCTGCTGCGGCCCCAAAAGATTGCCGGCGCCGCGAATTTCCATGTCGCGCATGGCGATATTAAAGCCCGAGCCCAAGTCGGCAAACTCCTCGATGGCGCGCAGCCGCAGGCGACTTTTGCGGGTGAGTTTTTTGCCCTTGGGCACCAGCAGGTAGGCGTAGGCGCGCTCGTTGGAGCGCCCCACTCGGCCGCGGATCTGGTAGAGCTGGCTCAGCCCTAAAGCGTCGGCGCGGTTGACCAGAATGGTGTTCACCGAGGGGATGTCGATGCCCGATTCGATAATCATAGTTGAGACGAGGCAGTCGTATTTCTGTTCCAAAAAGTCGAACATGATTTGTTCGAGCTGGCGCGATGGCATTTGCCCGTGGGCCACGCCAAAGCGCACCTGCGGCAGCAGGTCGGAGAGGTACTCGGCCAGGCGGTGGATGGACTGGACGCGGTTGTGGACAAAATACACCTGGCCCTCGCGCTCGATCTCGCGCAAAATGGCCTCGGCGATGCGCTCCTCGTCAAAGGATAGGATTTCGGTGTGGATGGGCAGGCGGTCCTGCGGCGGGGTGTTGATCACCGACATGTCGCGCGCCCCCATCAACGACATGTGCAGGGTGCGCGGGATGGGCGTGGCGGTGAGGGCGATGACGTCGACCAGGCGCTTGAGCTGCTTGAGTTTTTCCTTGTGCTGTACCCCAAAGCGCTGCTCCTCGTCGACGACCAAGAGCCCCAAATCGCGGAAGGAGATGTCTTTGGAGAGCAGGCGGTGGGTGCCGATAATGATGTCGACTTTGCCGCTTTTGACCCCTTCGACAATTTCTTTTTGTTGCGCCGCGGTGCGAAAGCGGCTGAGTACCTCGACGCGCACCGGGAAGTGGGTGGTGCGCTGGCGTAAGGTCTGGTAGTGCTGCTCGGCCAGAATGGTGGTGGGCACCAGCACGGCGACCTGCTTGTGTTCGTTGACCGCTTTAAAGGCGGCGCGCACCGCCACTTCGGTTTTGCCGTAGCCCACGTCGCCGCAGACCAGGCGGTCCATGGGGTGCGGCGACTCCATGTCTTGCTTGACTTCGTCGATGGTGCGCTGCTGGTCAGGCGTTTCCTGAAAGGGGAAGTGGGCCTCCAACTCGCGCTGCTCGTCGCCGTCGTCGGCAAATTTATAACCGGGGCGGGCCTTGCGCTCGGCGTAGAGTTCGACCAATTCGCCGGCCATTTTAAAGATCTCTTCGCGGGTGCGCTCTTTGAGCCGCTCCCAGGCGGTGCCGCCGAGTTTGCTGAGGATGGGGGTGTCGCCCTCGGCGCTGGAGTGTTTGCGCAGGCGGTCGAGTTGTTCCACCGGCACAAAGAGCTTGTCGCGACCCTGGTAAGAGACTTCTAGGCAGTCGTGCTGGCGGTTGCCGATGTCGAGGCGGCGGATGCCCAAATAGCGCCCGATGCCGTGGTCGACGTGCACCACAAAGTCGCCGCGCTGCAGGGCGGTGGACACCGGAATGGGGGTGGCGGCTTTAAATTTGCGGTAGCGGTAGCGCCGCTTTTCGCGGCTAAAGATCTCGTGGTCGTTAAACAGGGCCAGGCGCGCCGCCGGGTAGATGAACCCCTGGTGCAGCGAGCCCAGGCCAAAGGCGATGGCGGGCCAGTTCTCAAAAAGTTCTTGTAAGCGGCTGGTTTGCCCCTGCGTCTCGCAGCGCATGTGGATGGCGTAACCGGCCTCGTCGAGGCGGTCGATTTCGCGGTGCAGCAGCGGCAGTTCGCCTTTGAAAGGCGGCGGCTCCTGGGCGCCGAATTGTACCGCCTGGTCCATCTGGCCCAGCGGTGCGGGCCGCAGCAAAGTGTGTTTTTCCAACGTCTGCGACAACCAGGCGTCGTCGCGCAGCAGGAAGTTGGGGGGCAGCAGGTTGTCGCGCTCGCCGTGACGCTCGTATTCTTTCTGCGGCCGCTGCAGCAGCTTTTCCAGCGCCTGGTCGACGTCGTCGCTTTCGTCGCAGAACAGGATGGGTTGGCGCAAATAGTCAAAGAGGCCGTCGTCGCGTCCGTAGAGCACCGCCATCTGGCATTCGACCCCTTCCAGCGCGGTGCCTATTTCGAGTTGGTCGCGCAATTCGCCCAGGTCGACCTGGTGCTCCTTTTCCACTTCTTCTAAGCGCGTCAGGTACTCTTCGTAAAATGGCGGGTTGAGCAGAATTTCGCGGGCTGGCAGGATGGACGCGGTGTCGCAGGGGTGCAGCGAGCGCTGGGTGCTGACGTCAAAGACGCGGATCGATTCGATTTCGTCACTAAAAAATTCCAGGCGGAAGGGGTGTTCGGCGCCATAGGGGTAGACATCGAGAATACCGCCGCGCACGCTAAACTGGCCGACGCCGTCGAGCGTGGGCACGCGTTCAAAACCGCTGTCGAGCAAGTGGCTTTCGAGTTGGTCGACAGCGTGCTCCTGGCCCACCTTGAGTTCGAGGGTGCCCAATTCGAGGGCGTAGGGGGGGATGAGCGGCGTTAGTAGGGCGGCGGCCGGGGCCACGACGATGGCGGCTTCGCCGCGCAGCAATTGCGCCGCCGTCTCAAGGCGCAGGCCGGTAATTTCGGGCGCCGGCGAGCGGCGTTCGTAGACGTCTATGTCCCAGGCGGGAAAGTAGCGTACGGCGCGCTCGCCGGCGATGGACTGGAGGTTGTCGCGCCACTGCTCGGCGCTGTTTTCGTCGGCGGCCACGACCAGTATGGGCCGGTCGTGCAGGCGCAAAATGTGCGTCACTAGGAAGGCCTGCAGGGTGGCGGGCAGGCCGTGCAAGAGGACTTGCGCCCGGTCGTCTTTGAGACGCTCGACAACTTCCTTAAAAGGGGCCGTCTGGACGATTTTGCGGGCGATGTCGTCGAGGGAGTGGGTGGGATCCATAACCGCTGCTCAGAACGCAAAAAGCCCTTTTCGACAACGCGGCAAGACGTTGTGTTGTCGACGGGAACGAGTGACCGTAAAATAAGGTGGGGCCGTAGTTTCTGTCAAGAAGCAGGGTTATTGGCCTGCCCGCGCTTTCTGCGCTTTTTCCTCCTGTTGGCGGGCGCGCGTTTCAATGGCGAGGCGGTCTAGCCTTTTGGCCTCGCGGCGGGCGACGAAGAGCAGGTAGATGGCCGCCAGGGTGGAGAGGACAAACATGGCGGCCATGCGCATCAAAAAATCTTCTTCGCCCAAAACAGAATGCCGCTGGAACATATGAGCCAGATGGCACCGGTGGCGCCCCAGATGAGGTTGCGAAAGCGCTTCCACTGGCTGCGCATCCAGGTGATTTGGCGCAGGTCGTTCACGGCGTTTAGCGGTTAAGACGGTTTAAGTTATGCAGTTGCGGCGAGGCCGTTTTTGCCGGCGACGGTTATTCGTCGTTTTTTTTGCCGAGCACGTCGTTTAATTGATCCAAGACGCCCTCCTCTTCTTCCGACAGTTTGGCAGGTCTTGCCGGTCCGGACTCGCCGCCGGGTTCGACTTCGCGATTTTTGACGACGTATTCCTCGATCAGTGCCTCCCAGAGGTCGGCGTCCAGGTCTTTGCGCTCCAACAGACGGATGTTGAGGTCTTCCAAGTCGGCTTGCGTTTCAAAGGGGTAGTTCGTCGAGCGCATTGCACACCAGGAAGATGGGGAAATCTCCTTTTTCTTTATTGGAGCCGAGCAGGCGGGCCAGGCGGACGCTGTTGCCGTGCAGATCAATCGACAGCAACACCATGCACAGGCGTTCCCGTGTCATTACGCTTTTGATGGGCTGAATGACCTCGTCGGCGGTGGTGACGAGTTGGTAGCCGATTTGCAGGTGGGGGTAGCGCGAATTGACTTCGTCTATGGCCGAAGTGGTGATACTGAGGTAGTCGACCAGGTGGGCGCGGTCGTGGCGCTGCAACTCTTTGAGAGTGTTAGCCGCTTCGCCCAGCAGGATGAAGGGCGAAGCGGCGTTCTTGTCAAAGGCCTGGTGACCCTAGACGATGTATTGAATGTGCTGGTCTTTGCTGGCCTGGTTTGAGCGCCGCTCGAGCACTTCTTGAATTTTATCGCGCAGCTGCACCGCGGTAAACGGTTTGGTCAGATAACTGTCGACCCCCGTCTGCACCGCGGTGACGATGTCGGTTTTTTCCGAGCGTCCCGAAATCATGACGATGGGCACGTCTTTGTGCTGGGGCAACTGCCGCAGTTTCTTCACTAGGTCGATGCCCGATATGCCCGGCAGCATCCAATCGATTAAGAAGAAACCCACGGATATTTCGTTGGCCATTTCCCAGGCCTTCTCGCCGTCCTCGACCAGGTCGACGTCGTAGCCCCACTTGCTCAACACTTTGACCATGGGTACGCCCACGGTGTCTTCTACCAGAAGCACCTCCATTTTAATAGCAATATATCCTTTCGCCTATACGTCAATAGAATTTTCGTCCATAAAATCTGCCAAAGTCGTTTTGAGATGTTCAATTTCGCTGGTGAGATTCTCGTAGCCTACGGCGACTTCGTCCAGGTTGCCCGACTCTCCCATCTTTTCCAGGCGCAGGGCGGCTTCGACGGCTGGGGTGAGCCCCAGTACGCCCAGTACGCCTTTAATGGCGTGGGCTTTGCTCTGTGATTCGTCGCTGTTGTGGCTGGCAATGGCCTCCTCCACGTCGGCGAGCAACTCCGGATAAGTCTCGACGATGTAACCCGCTAGTTCGGCGAGTAACTCCTCATCGCCGTCGATCTGATCCAGGGCCTGTTGGCGCGTTAGTGGTGCCGGCGTTGGGTCGTCTGCGGCAGCGCCGGCGTCGGAGGCCGGCGCGTCGGGAATCAATCGGGCGATGGCGTCGAGCAATTGCGCTGCCCTAAAAGGCTTGGAAAGGTAGGCGTCCATGCCCGCCGCCAAGCAGCGCTCGGCGTCGCCTTTCATGGCGCGCGCCGTCATGGCGATGATGGGCAGGTGGGCGCCGCTGTCGCGTTCGCGCTGGCGGATGGCTTGGGTGGCGGCAAAGCCGTCCATTTCGGGCATTTGCACGTCCATCAGCGCCAGATCAAAGGACTGCTGGTCGAGAATGTCGAGGGCCTGGCGTCCGTTGTTGGCGATGGTCACCTCGTGGCCGTTTTTTTCGAGAATGGCGGTGGCCAGGCGCTGGTTGACAAAGGTGTCTTCCACCAGCAAAATGCGCAGGGGTTGGCGGTTTTTTCGCAGGGTGTGGCGGGGGGTCAGGGGGGG
>CAXGRO010000317.1:0-6703 GCA_964012055.1 uncultured bacterium | reverse complement strand
CCGCCCACCGTGCCGTCCGGCTTCACTTCTTCTATATATAATTGAGTAGCCCGCCGCGCGGCGCGCCCGTCCGCCGCGCCCGGGCTCGACAGCGGGCCGGCATAACCGATGTAAATAGCCGAGTCGCCGCCCTGGCAGCCGTACTGTGCCAGCGCCGCAACCGCCAACAATAAACCCAGAGCCCACGCCAGAAGCCTCTTCATCGGCTCAGTAGGTAAACTCTTTAAACTTGACGCGGAAGAACAGCGCATACAGCACCAGCACCAGCCCCAGCGGCAACATGCCGCCCACCGTGGTGCAGATAGTCAACACGATCGGCCGCAGCCGCCGCTGCGCCGCCGCCTCCACGCCGCGGGCCGATTCCAAACCGTTATCCTCAATCTCTAATTTAATGCGGTCGAGCAGCACAATGGCGTTGTTGATGACAATGCCCGACAGCGAGATAATGCCCAGGAAGGTCATAAACCCCATAATCGAATCGGCGATGAGCAAATCCACCTCGTCGTCGCTCAAGAGACGGTCCAGCGCCGCCCTGGCCCCCGCCACCGAGCCGTCGCCCATCACCATCTTGTCTTCGGGAAAACGCACGTCGAATTTGACCTGCGTCAGTTCGCGGATGTGCGGCAGCAGGCTGTCGCGCAAAGTCTCTTTGCTGGGCTGGCGCGGCCCGTCGATGGCAATGCCAATGCGCACCACCGGCAATTCGGCAACGGCCGTCCCCCCCAGCACCAGCAGCAGTAAACCTACCAGACTATACCTCATTATATATCACTCAACATTTCATATATCTCTACCTCAACCGGGCGCCGCCTCCATAATACTGCCCGCCACTTCCAGGGCGGCCCTTCCCACTATCCACATGCCCCAAAACATCCCCAGCACTACAACCGTCCGTTTAAAAGCCACATTGGCCAGCACGTGCATGCCCACCGCTATCACCCAAATCTGCCACAGGTCAAACACATTGATGCCCATCAACACCTTGCCCCAAAACGTCTCCGCCGCTTCCTGCGACACCAATATCCCCGGGCCCAATTGCACCGACGCCTTGCCCATGAATAAAATCAACCCGGTGCGCACTATCGCCTCTGGCGCCATCACCAGCGACGCGTATCCCTTGACGATAAACGCCTGCCGCAGCGACATATCTCCCATAAATAAAAAACGGGCAAAAACCAATACAACCAGGCCTATTAGCGCCAAATAGAAGGACTGCTCCACCAGCGGTATAATGGCCCAGCCGTGCGCCCGATAGACTTCCATAAACTGCAAAAATTGCTGCTGCTGCACTTCAGACATGTCGCGCAGCTGTTCCTGCACCGCCGGCGATTCCATGTCGGCCACTACCGCCAGGGTGAGATAATTCCCCCCCATGATCATTAGACAGGCTATCAGCACCGGCACGCACCAATCGCGCCAATCCTCCCTGCCCAGCACCGCGGCAAAGCTGCCCAGC
The DNA here is from genome assembly GCA_964012055.1 of uncultured bacterium. GTDB lineage: Bacteria > Latescibacterota > UBA2968 > UBA8231 > UBA8231 > CAXGRO01. Next base: position 5,247 of record CAXGRO010000317.1, on the reverse strand, counting down.
GGCGCGGTGAACACCCCCCACAACCTGTCGCGCAACTCCATCTCCTCATAGGGCTGACTCAGCGTCGACCCTTCCAATGAACTGCCTTGCATAATACCTTTCCGTTGTAATATTTGGCCTTTAAAACTCTCAATATACTCAATTTTTCCCCGACCTCACAAGACGGGTTTGGCATAGCCCATTTTCGTAATTAAATTGTAACTTCCAACGCCGTAGACGGACCCTACTCATGCTTTCTCAGCCACATCTCTCATTGCCGACAGACGCCCCCACACCACCGCAAAAAACGAGACATTGCCCATGCCCTACGTAGTTGGCCACCGCGGCGCCGCCGGCGTCCTCCCCGAAAACACCCTCCAAGGTTTCCAATACGCCATCGACCTGGGCGTTGCCTACGTCGAGTGCGACGTGCACCACACCTTTGACCGCCAGCTCGTGGTCATCCACGATGACACCGTCGACCGCACCACCAACGGCACCGGCGCCGTCGACAGCCTCGAATTTTCCACCGTCCGCCGCCTGGACGCCGGCGACGGCCAGCAAATCCCCACTCTGGACGAAGTCCTGCAAACCACCAAAGACAAAGTGACCTTGCTCTGCGAGCTAAAAGGCGAAGGCACCGAAGAAGAAGCGGCCGCCGCCGTCACCACCCACAACATGGCACAACAAGTGATCTTCACTTGCTTCGACCTGGACCGCCTGGCCCGCCTGCGCCGCTTGGGCGACCACTACCGCCTGGGCGTCAACCTGCGCAGCGCCAGCGCCGACAACCTGGCCCGCGCCCTCGACCTGGGCGCCTGCACCGCCGGCATCTACTACAAAAACCTCTCCCTGCACGGCGTTGAGCTCTTCCAAAACGCCGGCCTCGACCTGCGCGGCTGGAACCCCGATACCCTGCGCGAGCAGAAAGCCGTCATCGCTCTGGGCGCCAACGGCGTCAGCACCAACCGACCCGACATTTTAATCGACTACCTCAACAATACCTGGGAGGTCTGAGATAACCGACTCACCTCCCACGCGCAAAGTCGACCTCGCCCTCACCGGCCGCGTTTACGCCCTCACCATCCCCGTCGCCCTGTCGCACCAGCTCGACAACCTGGTAGGCACCGCCGACGTCTACATGGTTTCCCACCTGGGCCCCGAAGCCATCTCGGCCGTGGCCACGGCGCGCTCCCTAGCCATGGTTATCGCCATCGCCATGCTGGTGGTCACCACCGGCACCTTCGCCCTGGTGGCCCAGGCCACCGGCGCCCGCGATCAACACAGCGCCAGCGCCGCCGTCAAACAATCCTTCACCCTTACCACCATTATGGGCGTCGCCCTTTGCCTCTTTGGCATTGCCGCCGCCCGCATCGGCCTCGAAGCGCTCAGCCTCAGCCCCGAGGTGGTCGACCTGGGCGTCCCCTTTTTGCAAATTTACTGCCTCAGCATGCTCTTTTCGCCGCTGAGTTTTACCATCACCACTGCCCTGCACGGCGTTGGCGACACCCGCACCCCTTTGCTACTCAACATCGGCGTCAGCCTGGTCAAAATCGCCACCAGCTACCTGCTCATCTACGGCCACTGGGGCCTGCCCGCCCTGGGCATCAGCGGCGCCGCCTGGAGCATGGTCGCCAGCCGCTTTTGCGCCGCCGCCGCCGGCCTGGCCATTCTCTACAGCGGTCGCTTTGCCCTCAAGCTGTTGCCCGACACCTCCTATCGCCTCAACTGGGAACTGGCCCGCCGCATTGTGCGCATCGGCTTCCCCTCTGCCTTGCAAGGCCTCTTTCGCAACAGCTCGGGCGTGGTTTTTATCAAGTTAGTCGCCCTCTCCACCGCCTCCACCACCGCCGTGGCCGCCTTTTCCATCGGCCACCAGGTGGAACGCATGGTGCGCCACACCTCGCTGGCCTTTGGCACCGCCGCCACCACTCTGACCGGCCAGAGCCTGGGCGCCGGGCAACCCGAAGAGGCCGAGCAGCGCGGCTGGACCACCACGCTGGTGGGCGTCGCCACCCTGATTGTTTTGGGCCTGCCCGTCATTTTCTTTGCCGGCCCCATCATGGAGGTCTTCACCCAAGATCCCCTCGTCGTGCAAATCGGCATCGCCTACCTCATCGCCGTGGCCCTGGCCGAACCCTTCATGTGCCTGGCCGTGACCACCGGCGGCGGCCTGCGCGGCGCCGGTGACACGCGGCCGAGTTTTTATTACACCGCTATCGCCCAGTGGCTGGTGCGGCTGCCGGTGGCCTACCTGCTGGCTTTTAACCTGGGGTTCGACACCAACGGCCTGTGGACTTCGGTAGTGATATACTGCGCCGTGCAGGGGTTTTTGACGATGCGGAAATTCGGCCAGGGCGAGTGGAAACTGCGCAAGATCTGACGGCCTACGAAAACAGGCCATAAAGTTGGTAAATTTCTCACTTGTGGCTGTTCATCGCATAACACAGCTTTATTGTATCAACTTGACGGTATCGCCCGATTCATCCCTACCCTACTCATCGGAATATTCGCGCAAAGATGACAGAGCAGTTATCGCATAAAAATAGCACAGAGCAAGCTGCAAAACGCGAGAGATCCACAACCGTCCTCCCTCCCGCAGACGTCCTCAAGGGATTCGGCGCCGCCGATCCGCCCGTTTTATTGGACGGCGGCCAGGGGCAAACTTACCGCTCTGGCAACGTCGTGCTCAAACCCGCAGACGATGATGCCGCGTGGATCGCCGAGATCCAAACGACGATCGCGGACGAGCGATTTCGCATGCCCCGTCCGCTCAAGTCTACAGACGGGCAATGGGTCTACCAGGGGTGGGCCGCCTGGGAGTATATCGAGGGCCAGCACCAGTCGGGCCGCTGGCGCGAAGAAATTGAGACCTGTATACACTTTCACGAAGCAATATCTGCCATCCCCAAACCACCTCTCCTGAACAAATCGCTCAACCCATGGACGGTCGCCGATCAGGTAGTATGGGGCGAAAGAGAAATAGTCCATCACCCTAGAATTAAACCATCTGTCAACTGCCTAGAGTCGATCCTCCGCCCCATAGCCGGCAAGAACCAACTTATCCACGGCGATTTTCAGATGATGTTCTCGGACAATGGACCTCCCACGGTTATTGATTTTTCTCCCTATTGGCGCCCTGCGACTTTTGCCCTGGACGTCTATGTAGCGGATGCACTGGTCTGGGGAAAGGCGCCTTTCTCCATCGTCGACTACGCCCGGCATGTAGACGACTTTGCCCAATTTCTCGCCCGCGCCGAATTGCGGCGCGTTATCGCGTTATAGAGATAGAGACCCTACACACCATGTACGGGTGGGATATGATCGATGAAATCGACGCCCACATCCCCGCGATTGAATTTATCTGCCAATTGTGCTAACAAATGTTGGAAGTGCGCACCGCCCGGACCGATTTGGGTTTCTGATAGCGGTGGATTCGAGCATGTTTGAATGTTATAGGCCAAATTAAATGGAAAAAGAATGGACAGTGAAACTACATAGCGGCGAAGAAATAACCTTTGCATGGATTGACGCCGGCACTTTTATGATGGGCTCACCTCCATCAGAGGAAGGAAGAGAAGAAGAAGGGCCGTTGCACGAGGTCGGAATTTCCCGGGGATTTTATCTGGCAAATACGCGGTCACGCAATCCCAGTGGGAAGCCGTGATGGCCAATAACCCCAGCGATCCTCGCCGCAGAACAGACCGACACTTCGCAACAAGAATAATCGCGACCTACTCTCCCTTTGGCGGCCACGCCCTGAACAAATCCCGCTGCGCTTCCGTAAACCTCTCAAACGCTTCTTGCGTGATGTGCTGTGGCTCGTCCATCGTAGCAATATTCTGCGACATCATCCAGTAGGGTCCGTAGCCCACGTGCAGGGTCTTGCGCGTCCGCTCCGCGCGGTTGGTGAAACCGCCGTGGCGCAAATTCTCCGTAAAGAAAATGGCGTCGCCGGCTTTCACTTCTAATCCGATCATGCCCGGCTCGTTGTCGACATCCCGGCCGTAGGGACAGGGTAACTTGCTCTTGTGAGTACCCGGCACTACGCTAAACGCCCCCTCTTCGTTGCTCACGTTGTGCACAAAGTAGATCATGCGCACCATTTTGCAGTCGATGCGCCCGTCGTGGCAATCGTAGTGGTATTTGCTGACGTGCGTCTGATACCCCCCGTGGCTGGCGCTGGCGTTGCCCGTATAGCGGATGCGAATTTCCGAATTGTTAATGGTGGGCCGCTCCTGCAACACCGTATTCACATACCCCATGGTGCGCTCGTGATCGAGCAGCACATCAAACGCCGTATGGGCGTTCCAGTAATCCTCGATAATCATGGTCTTACCTTCCGCCCGCTGCCCCTGCACGTGATAGCCCCGCTCTTGATTCGCGTGGTATCGCGCCCCCCAGCCGGAAAATTTATACGGCGGCTGGTCGAGGTTGGATGTGGCATGTTCCTCCAATTCGTCGATGGCCGCGGCCATCGAGGCCACCTGCTCGGCGTTTATCATATCCTCAATGATGATGTACCCCTGGCGATCGAATTCGTATTGTTCGATCTCATTCATTGTATATAGCTCCCCTGATTAAAAATTCAGCAGGGCGGCCAGATTGCCGCCCTTTACTTTATCCTTGTCCTCTTCGCTGTAGCCTTCCATGTGGATATCCACAATGCCCGGCGAGCCGCTGCCCCACACCAATTGATCCGGCCCAAACGCCTCAATCACCCGCTGCGTAAACGGCCGCACGCTCTCGTAGAACGGCGCGTCCTGGGCAAAGTGGTTTAACCCCGACAACTTCATGTACACCTTTTCAAACTTGGCCAGTTCCAGCACGTCGGCAAAGTCCACCGCATTGCCCATGTGCGGCTCGGCCATATGGTCGATCAGCGCCACCGTCTCGGGGAAATCGCGCAGGGCCTCGGCTACCTGCCGCGCGTAAGTGGGCCCAATGTGCAATTCGACAATCAGCCCCAACTCCACCGCCTTCTGCCACAGGGCGCGCACGCCCTTATCGGCAAAACTGTCCAGATACGTCTCCTTGCCAAGGTGGGCGTGAAAGCGCGTCGATACGACCTTAGGCTGTTGTTGCACCAACTCCTCCAGACACTGCGGCGCATCCTCGTCTTTGGGATAAAACAGACTGGTTATCCTGAAGAGATCCGGCTCCTGCTCTATGCAGTCCAGCACCAGCCGGTGGTCGTCACCGTAGGGCTCGGGATGCACCAGCACCGCCCGCTCAATGCCCTCTTGCTCCATGCGCTGCTTATAGTCG
>CAXGRO010000316.1:0-6711 GCA_964012055.1 uncultured bacterium | reverse complement strand
CTGCCAATGGCGCCCGAGCCCCACAAAGCCGAGCCGGCGCCCTTCACCACTTCGGCGCGCTCCACCTCGTGCACCGGGATAATGTCCCAGCTAATGCCGCCGGTATCCGACGAAATCACCGGCACGCCGTCGAGCAGCAGCAACACGCGGTTGCCGGCGTTGGCCCGGTAGCCGGTGGCGCCGCGAATATTGATGTCGTCCTCAATAAAGTACACGCCCAGCACCATCTCCAGGGCGTCGTCGATGCGCAAATCGGAACGGGCGCTAATCTGCCCCCGATCTAGCATCGTCACACTGGTCGACGATTCCTCCAGCGCCTACGGCCGCTGCTCGGCGGTGACCACGACCGGATCCAGGGCAATCGCCGCCGGCTCCAGAACAACGCGAACGGACTCGTCTGCCGGCACGCGAATGTCCAAGATCGCCTCCCGGTAGCCGATCATGGTAACGCGCAGTCGCTGCACGCCCTCGGGCACCCGGCCCACGGCAAAACGCCCCTGTCGGTCGCAAACCGCGCCCAGCACTGTGCCCAGTACCTGCACATTGGCGCCGGCCAGCCGCTGGCCCGACCCGGCCTCGTAGACCGTGCCCTCTAACAGCCCGTCGGTGGCCAGTATCGGCCTGGCAACTAACAGCGCCAGGCTCGCAAAAAAATAGAGCATCCCCAGAGTGGACGAATCGCGCGCCGGTACAAAGCCGCCCTCATCGCGTCAGCCCCAAATCGACGACAATGTCGATGCCCCGCGCCGTGTCGCCCCGGGCGATGGCGATCTGCCCCGGCTCGCCGGAGCCCGGCGTCGTTTCGTAAAAACCGATCTCGCGGAAATCAAAAATATTGGCGCTCTGGGCGAGCCAGAGCACAACGACGTACTCGTAGCTGCCAGGGGGCAGAGCAAACTTGTAGTCAAAGGAATCCACCCGCGTCGGCATGGAGATGTTCAGCGCCGCCATGCGGAAATAACCCAGCCGGTCGCTGGGCCGACTCTGGTAAGCCGCAACCCCCATCAGCTCAGCATTGTCCGGCCAACTGACCTCGTAGTTGATGCGCCCGGTCAGCAGGGCGCCTCGGTCCACCAAGCCAAAGTCGGCCGCCATATCCACCCCCTCCACCACGGGGGCGTCGGCGGTCACGTGCACGCTGTCGGGAAAGGGAATCCCGCCGTCGCTCAGCGACGCGCCGTAGAGACCCAGCACGTCCGACCAAACCACCGGCTCATCCCGCGCCTCCCACACCACCGCCACGGCGGCGTAGGATCCCAAACCGGGCACCTTGATCTCGTTGTCGGCCGCGCTGGCGTTAAAAGCCGCTGGCTCTGCGACAGGGCTAGCTCAACTACATCACTAGGCGGAAAATCGCGCGAAGCGACGACGACAACCCAGTCGGTATTGGGAGGGGGATCGCCCTCAAAGGTAATGGTGCCGCGGATGGTGGGCACGCCAATCTGCGGCTTTATGCCCTGGTCGATGGAACACGCCGTCCACAGCCCCAACCCCGGCAACATTACCCACCACGCCCGCCACCGGTCCAGGGACCGTTGTGAGTTGAACCGCGAGGGATGGCTCATCCGGGGTGCGCCGCTCATGATAGATTTTTCGGACGAGAGTAATAATTTAAAATAGAAATCCTTATCCTCGGCGCTGCATTGAAGTTTTGAGAATAATTAATTCTAGTGCTTTTTGCGCACGAATCCCCTGGACTTCTTAGCGTGGGCTTCTATCATGTCGTAGTAGGTGATGTCCTGGGCCAGATGCCCGCTGGCGTCAAAGTCCACAAAGCGGTCCGGGTCAAAGTCGCTGCCGTCGAAGGTGGTCTGGCCGTCGAGGATGTATTCGGCCAGCAAGCGACCGGCCATGGGGTGGTGGCCAAAGCCGCCGGAGCAGAAGTTGGTGCCCAGAAAAAGACCGGGCAGGGCGGCCACCGGGCCGACGTTGGGCAAAAAATCTATCGGGTAACTCACCAGGCCAACGCGGTGGTAGTCGATTTCGGCGCCTTGCATCAGCGGCAAGCGCTCGCCCACGGCGTCGAGAATAAAAGGCAGGCTCATTTCAGCCGGCGATAACTGGGTGAGGTCAAAGTCTGGGTCTGGATTGACCTGCTCGGGCTCGATAGCCCCGGAGCCCAGCAGCAAGGCGTTGGCTTCGGTGGGGCGGTAGTAGACGCCCACCGCGTCGTCGTTGACGGCGGGCAGTTGCGGCGTGCCTTCGAAAGGCTTGGTGACAAAACGCTCGTGTACGAAGTTGCGGACGGGCAGCGGCTGGTCGACGCGGGCCAAAAGCGAATTGGCCCAGGCGTTGACCGTGCACACAGTGGCGTCGGCGCGCAGCTCGCCCGCCTGGCGGGTGCGCACCCCAACGACGCGGCCGTTTTCCACCAGGAAGTCCTCCACCGTCTGTTGCTCGCGAATTTCAACGCCCAGCTCGCGCACTTTGGCGGCCAGTGCGGGAATGTAGCGATCGGGCTCGCTCCAGCCGCCGCGGTAGTCGAGCACGCCGCGCTCGTCGTCTTTGAGGCACAAGTCGGGGAAGCGCTTTTCTACATTCCGGCGCTCGAGCACATCAAAGCGGGCGCCGGCGGCGCGCTGCATGTCGTGGAGCTGGGCGGCGGATTCGAGCTGGTCGGGGGTGAAAATCGCCAGGCAACCATCCTGGTGGAAGGCGTAGTCGTCGAGGATGCGGTCAAAGCGCTCAAAGATGTCGAAGCTAATGGCGCGGGCGCGGGTGGCGTTCTCGGTGGCCATCAGCATGGTGTTGACCGCGCCCGAGCGGCTGGAAGAGCCGGAGCCGATATGCCCTTTGTCGAGCAGGAGGACGTGGTCGGCGCCTTTGTCGGCCAGGTGGAAGGCGGTGCTCAAGCCGGCCATGCCGGCGCCAACGATTACTGTTGTTTTGGGCTGGGCCATATTTGTTTTCCTTTTGCCGGTATTTTTTCATTGTTCTTTGCGTATCCAACCCCAGAACGGATTGTCGCGCTGGTGGCCGGTCTCCAGGTATTCGGCCTTGAGGCGGGCGATTTCGTCGTTGGAATAGTCGACCGTCGGCCGCGCCCAAAGGCGCCAGGTCGAACCGGTCCTGCAAATCTTCGGGCAATTCGATGCGGCGGAAGGCTTCAATCTGCCACTGCGGCGAACCGAACCAAATAGAGTCAGTGCACCATAAAATGAGGGTAAGTCAGCTCAGTTCAAGCTCAGGGTTTTCTCAACCAATTCTCTAAGCTCGTCCAACCTTACCGGCTTCTCGATAAAGGCATCAAAGGCATATCCCTCAATTTCATCGGGGCCCACAATACCCGACAGGGCCAGCACTGGCAGGTCCGGGTACTGGTGGCGCAAATAAGTCAACAAGCCAAAGCCGTCCAGTTCGGGCATCTTGATCTCGGTGATCACCAGATCCAGGGGCTGGCTCTGGGCTATTTCAAGGGCCGCCCGCCCGTCTTCCGCTTCCAGCACCACAAAAGTGGACAATACCTTTTTGATGATACTGCGAATGGGCTCTTCGTCGTCCACTACCAAAATCCGCGGATTTATTTCTATCATCTTTTCTTCTATATGCGCTCTGGCTTTATCCCGCGGCATTACCTCGTACTCCATCAGCAGATCCAGGGCCATCTCGATCCGCTGATCTTGCTCCTCCAGGCTGCTTTCATAGTACACTTTTTCGAGCAGGTAATCCCGCATCCGCATATTGTCGTTGGTCAGCTTGGTGCAGAGTATGTCGATGATATTGCGGTAAATTGCCACCTGCATATCCTGGTCGTCGTGCATCGCGTGATCAAAGGCGGTTTTTGTAATGATCAAAACCGAAGTCGGCTGGATCGCTTCCACGGTGGCCGAGCGCACCCGCCTGGTTATAAAGCCCATTTCGCCCACAATGGTTACGGGCGTCACGGTGGCCACCCGCAAACCGTCTGTGGTACTGACGCCCACCTTGCCGGAAAGCAGGATTACATTTCCTCTCCGGAATGATCGCCGCCCGTACACAATATGTCCTGGGGATTATAGGATTTGAGGGTACAGATGCGCAGGATCTTTTGTATCAGGGAAGGAGACAACCCATGGAAAAGGAGGATTTTTTTGAGCGTCTGGGCCAGAGAGGAAACGGATTTCCGCTTGGTTTTCTTCTCCCCAGACCTTTGGGGGGACGGTTGCTCCACCGGCCCGGCAGCGGATTTCGCCGCTTCCAGTTCGAGCATCCACTGGTGCTGATCGGTCATTCCGCCTGGAGGCGTCTCTGGATTTGTTTTTGCGTCGTTCATCCTATTGCACAATTTATATTGGCGCGCAGGACAAATCAAATAAAATTTAACGCGCTTGCCTTGGGCGCCACCGGCGCCGCCTCTAAACGCCGGGCCGGCGAATTTTGCCGCGGACTTGCGCCGTTCTGCAATTGTGGCGAATGTAAACACCAACTTTCAATTCCCGGGAGACGCAATGGCACATCTATTGAGTTATCGCTGCGGTTCGCTGCAAAACCCCCACCTGCCCCTGGCCCGCATCGCCGAGATCGGCATCCAGGGACTGGAGTTGGTGTGGAACGACGAAACCACGGTAGACGGGGTCAAAGCCGCGATCGACCCCCACGACCTGCAGGTCACCTCCCTGCACGCGCCCTGTCCGCTGGACGACGACGACCTGCCTGCCCTGTTGGGACGCCACGCCGAATGCGCCGCGGCCCTGGGCGCCGCCTACCTCTTCGTCAGCACCAGCTCCGGCGACATGCCACGCCAAGAAGCCTACGCGCGTTTGCGCCGCGCCGGCGACGCCGTGGGCGCGCACCAAGTCTACCTGGCCATGGAAACCCACCTCGACCTGTGCCACAATGCCGCGGCCATGCTCGAGACTATGGAAGGGGTCAATCACCCCTGGGTGGGGGTCAACTTCGACACGGCCAATCTCTACTACTACAATGAGGCCATCGACGCGGTAGACCAGGCCCGCAAAGCCGGCGCCCACGTGCGGGGCATGCACCTGAAAGATACCTTCGGCGGTTTCCGCGAAGGCAATTTTCCGGTTTTGGGCGAGGGCATTGTCAACTTTGCGGCGGTGGACCAGGTGCTGACCGCCGCCGGCTACCAGGGCGCCTATTGCATGGAATTGGAAGGTGGTACCTTTGACGCCAGCAAGCCGGACGAACTGGCCGACAAGGTGCGGCGCTGCGCCGAGCATCTGCGGCAAGTGGGGGTGGTGGGTTAAATGCCCGAGTCCGTGCTGAGTGCGGCCGACCACCGGCACATGGCGGAGCAAGGCTACGTAGTGGTTCCCAACGCCGTCGACCCCCAAGATCTGGCCGCCGTGGTCGACGGCATCTGGCGCCACATGCGGATGGACCGCAACAACCCCGACACCTGGTACGAAGACCCGCACAACGACAAACTACGCATGTACGGGTTTATGCGGCAGATGCACACGCCGGCGATGTGGCGCGTGCGCCAGAGCCCCAAAATCCACCGAGCCTTTGCCGATTTATGGGGCACCGACAACCTGTGGATCAACATGGACCGCTGCAACCTCAAGCCGCCGCTGCGGGCCGACAAACCCAAGTGGGGCGCCACCGACGACCCGCGCGGCTTGCTGCACTGGGACTTCCCGCCGGCAAAAACCCCAAAGCGCTTTAAGCTGTTCCAGGCGGTGGTCTACCTGGAGGACACGGCCGCCGACCAGGGCACTTTCCAGTGCGTCCCCGGGTTCCACAACCGCTATCAAGACTGGTACGCTTCGCGAAACGGCGACTTTGATTCCGGCTTTAGCAACGGGGTACCGATGGAGTGGGGCATGGAACACCCAACGCCCATCCCGGGCAAGGCCGGCGACCTTTTAATTTGGGATGTGTTCACCCCGCACGGCCACTGTTACAACACCTCGTCAAAGCCGCGGCTGGCGCAATTTCTCACCATGTGGCCGGCCACCGAAGAGGGGCACGAAGCCGGCCTGCGGATATTCTGGCCGAGCTCACCTCCAAGCAATGACGGCAGCGCCCTGGGCGAGAAGTGCGGCGGGCTGGAAGCCGAGCGTCGCAGCCGCATAGCGCAGTGGCGGGAGGGAACGCGAACCGATTTCGGGCGGCCGGCGGCGGAGAAAATCGCCGGCCAGGAAGATGTGCCCTCGAGCCCGCTCAGCCCCCTCGGACGGCGGCTGCTCGGGCTCGACTTGTGGCCGGCGGAGTGATTTGCGTCGGGGCACAAGAAAGAGTTCGAAAAGTCGAGAGAGTAGGAGACATAAAAGATGACGGATCTTGTAAAGCTGAGCGAACAATTTAAGCGGAATGGCTACAGTGTTATCAAAGAGCTGTTTACCCCGGCCGAAGCCGCATTCTACCGCGATCACTTTATGGCGCTGCGCCAAAATGGCCACTACCCCCACGACCTAATCAGTCAGTGGGATGACGACGAACAGGATCCGCTCAAAAAATATCCCCGAATGTTCAACATGCACCATTGGGACGACGTCAGCCGAGAGTGGTTACTCGACGAGCGCCTGCGGCAGTGTTTGGTGGCGATGCTGCATCGCGAACCCTACGCCATCCAAACGATGCTTTATTTCAAACCGCCCGGCTCGCGCGGGCAAGCCCTGCATCAAGATCAGTACTATCTGCGGGCGCGCCCCGGCACCAGTGTTGCCGCCTGGATGGCCCTCGACTCGATTGACGAGGCCAACGGCTGCATGCAGGTTGTGCCCGACTCACAAGACCTCCCCCTGATTTGTCCGAGGCAAGCCG
>CAXGRO010000315.1:0-6712 GCA_964012055.1 uncultured bacterium | reverse complement strand
TGGCCAATTGGGAAACCAGTGCAAAATGGCCTGCCATTCCCGGGTGATCTCGTCCATCTGCTGTTCGAACTGGCGCCCTTGCTCGCGTAACTCCTGCCCTTTTTGCCGCGCCGCGTCCGGGTCGGTGCGCCCCAACTGCGCCAGCTCTTTCTTTTTACTGTTGAGCGCGTCGATTTCCTGCTGCAAGGTGCGCCGCTTGCCGTCCAACTCGAGCCAACGGTCCACATCGGCCTTTTGCGGATCCACTTTTCGCAGACCAATGACCCGGCGCAGCGCATCGGGATCTTTGCGTATTTCTCTGACGTCGATCATGCTGTTAAACCTCTAATTTTAATGGCATTTCTAATTCTTAAAAACGGAGATCGGATAAATTCCCGCAACAGCAAATCGATGCGTTATCAGACACCATACCCCTCTCTATACTCCCTGCGTGGCCCGCCACTCCTCCCCCTTGCCGTACTCCTCAAATATCGCATCCAACAAATCCCGAATCGCCGGCCCAAAATAACGCCCCTTCCTCCACGCCACCCCAATTTCGCGCCCAAACTCCACCCCCCTCACCCGCACCGCCTGCAGCGTCCCCCCGTCCAGCGCCTCCTGCACCACCAACTGCGGCAAAAACGAAATGCCCACCCCTGCCTCGACCAACTCGCGCATCGCCTCGGGGCTGCGCATCTCCATCACCACCCTCGGCGCCAAACCCATCTCGGCAAAGCGCTCGTCGACGATTTTGCGCGACACCGAATCGGCATGGAAGAGAATGAGCGGCTCTTCCACGACCTCTTGCAAGCGCACAAAACGGCGCCCGGCAAAGCGATGCTCGGCCCCAACCACCAGCGGCATAGCGTCACCGTAGAGCACGATAGTTTCTACTTTGGGGTGGACAAACGGCAGCGAAATGACGGCAAATTCGGCGCGGTTCATCAACAGGTCGTCCACCAGGTAGCGCGACGGCGCCACTTGCACTTTCAACTCGACCTCGGGAAAATCGCGCATGTAGCGCTTGAGCAGATCTGGCAATAGATAGATCACCGCCGCGTCGATGGCGCCAAACTCAAAGCCCTCGCCCGGCAATACGTCGCGCCGCCGCAGGCGCTCCTCGGCCTCCTCCAACAAGTCCTGTACCTGCATGGCGTAGTGCACCAGTCCCCGCCCTTCCATAGTCAACTCCACGTGCCGACTGCCCCGGTTGAACAGTTTTACACCCAAGCTCTGCTCCAACTCGCCAATGCCGTTGCTCACCGTCGGCTGGGTCACGTGCAAATCGCGGGCGGCCCGGGTAAAACTGCCTTTCTGGGCCACGGCCAAAAAATAGCGCAGGTATTGCAAGTTCACGACTTGGCAAATTTCCGCAATACAGCAGCTAACTCGTTTTGTTTTACCGGTTTGCTGACATAATCGTCCATGCCCACCGCCAGGCATTTCTCCCTGTCGCCCTCCATGGCGTTGGCGGTCATGGCGATAATCGGCACGCGCGACCCATTCTGCACTTCATCCTCCCGAATTTCCCGCGTCGCTTCGTAGCCGTCCAGTTCGGGCATTTGACAGTCCATCATAATGAGATCGTAGGCGAATTGTCCTTGCATTTTCACCGTCTCCATGCCGTTGGCCGCCAGGTCGACGCGATGCCCCAACTTCTCCAACATGCGCATGACCTGGTTGACCACATTGTCCTCCGCCACCAGAATGCGCCAGCCGCCCGTTACAACTTCTCCGTCCGGAGCGGGTTCGCCCAGGGCGCGCGTCTCTTTAACAGTGTGGCGCGTTACTATCTCTTGCTGATCCTGGCCGCTGAGGTGCCGCCCCCAAACTGTGGCCAGGGCATCCATCAGTAAACTGGGACGCACCGGTTTGACCAGGTAAGAAGAAAAACCGGCGTCTTCAAAGCGCTTGCGGTCCCCGCGACCCGATATGGAGGTCATCATAACCAGGCAGGTCTGGCCCAGTTCGGCGTCTTCCTTGATGGTCCGCCCCAGGACCTCGCCGTCCATGCCCGACATTTGAAAATCCAGAATGGCAATTTGATAGGGATCATCGTTGTGCTGCGCGGCGCGCAATAACTTTAACCCTTCTTCGCCCGACATCGCGGTAGCGACGCGCATATTCCAGCTGTCCAACTGCTCTGCCAAAATGCGCAGATTGATCCCGTTGTCGTCCACCACCAGCACCCGCACCGCACTCAGATCCGCCTGCGGCACCGCCGCCGGTTCTTCGGCGATGGGAAAACGCAAAGAAAAAGAGATTTTAGACCCCACACCAGGCTTCGCCTTCCAGTACAGTCTCACCATCCTGGCGCGCAATCTCAATGCGCAATTGCGTTACCGGCTTGCTCTGGTGAATGCTCAGAACCTCTGCTTGGGCAGTTATGGTATCGCCGATATAGACTGGTGCTACAAACTTCCATTCCTGGCTCAAGAACACCGTACCCGGCCCTGGCATATCCATGGCGGCCAAAGCGTGTAGCAACCCCGTAGTCAATCCCCCTTGTACAATCAAGTGCTTGAAAGTCGTCTGCTCTGCAAAAGAAACGTCAAAGTGCAGCGGGTTGTAGTCCCCCGTCATTTCCGCAAACATCTTTACGTGTTCTTCGGTGAGTTGTATGCTGCGCGAAGCTTTCTGCCCAACACTCGGATCCATCTGTCCTCCTATATCTGCGAATTTTAGGCTTCGAGGCGCCACATTTCCAACGGATGCCGACGCTCAGCCATTGGCAAGTTGACCCGCCCACCGCCCTGGCGGTGAGATTGGTAAAGCCCCAAGATCATTTCGAATGCCGAGCGCCCTTCCGCACCGCTGCCGGGCGGCTCACTTCCTTCCGCACGCGCCTGCATCAAACTGCGGTACATTGTGGCGATGGGTTGCTCGCTTGCCACGGCGCCTAATTCCACCGGAACCCAGTCGCCAAAATCTCCCGGGTTGCCCTCCATGGGCCGCGGCAAATGCCACAAACCCTGGGTCACCGCTCCCGAAGTGCGGACGCCCAACTGGCCTTCCGTGCCGAGAATGTCTACACCGTAGTTGGCGCCGTAATTCTGCTCGTATCCCATAAAGTGAATCTCGCCCAATACGCCGCCGGGAAACCCATAGTGCCCAAGGGCGCGATTGCCCATTACCGGTCCGGAGTCGCGGTCCTTTGGCGACATCTCCTTGGCCTCCATAATATCTTTGGGACCAGCCTGCCACCCCTGGTAGTAAACGGTGCCACTGCACCATTCGGCGGCGCCGCCAAAACACAACATCATATCGGTCACGTGCGTGCCCATCTCCATAAATTCATTGCCACTCTTGCGCCCGCTCTTATTGCGCCCTCGAATAAAGACAACTTCGCCAATAACCCCCTGCCGCACCATCTCCTGCGCCTTGCGGATGCACGGGTTGACGTGGTTCTGCTGGTTAATCGCCAGTTTGGCGCCCGACTTTTCCGCAGCTTCCACCATGGCATCGGCCTCCACCAGATCGATGGCAATGGGCTTTTCGCACAGCACCGAAATGCCGCGCTCTAACGCCGCCACACTGGGTTCGTGGTGCCCCCGGGTTTGGGTGGCCACCGTGACCAGATCGAGTTTTTCTGTATCGTACATTTTTTCAAAGTCGTCGTAGCCTACTTCGAGGCCAAATTCTTCCCCGATTTTTGCGGCGGCTTGGGGAAACACGTCGCATAAAGCGACAATCTCAAATTCGGGCAAATGCTCTTGAATCGTCCGCAGATGGCTGCGCCCCATTCCGCCGCAACCGACCAATCCCACTCTGTATTTCTCCGTCACGTCTATCTCCTTTCTAATCTCAGCGCCCCATCCAGCCGCCGTCGATGGTGATCAAAGCGCCGTTGACATAGCTGGCCGCCTCGGAGCACAAAAAAACTACGGCGCCCTTAAGTTCGTCGGGGTGGCCAAAGCGCCCGGCGGGGATGCGCTCGAGCAATTGGCGGCTGCGCTGCGGATCGTTGCGCAACGCCTCGGTATTGTCGGTGGCGATATACCCCGGGGCAATGCCGTTGACGTTGAGCCCGCTGCCGGCCCACTCGTTGGCTAGTGCCATGGTAAGCGTCTCAAGCCCGCCTTTGCTGGCGGCATAGCCGGGCACGGTTATACCGCCCTGGTAACTAAGCAGCGACGCGGTGAAAACGATCTTGCCCGCTCCCCGCGCCAACATCTCCTTGCCAAATTCGCGCGCCAATACAAACTGCGCATTGAGGTTGACCTCTATCACCTCGTCCCACCACTCGTCCGGGTACTCGGCCGCCGGCTTGCGGCGAATGATGCCGGCGTTGTTAACCAGAATGTCAATTTGCGGCACGTCCGCCTTGACTTGCTCGATAAATGCGTAGAGCGCCTGGCGGTCGGAAAAATCGCACGCATAGGGCCTAAAAGAGCGCCCGCACGCTTGTACGTCCTGGCCCACCTCGCTGCCCTGCGACTCCATTACTACGCTCACCCCAACAATGTCGGCGCCGGCCTCGGCCAAACCGTGGGCAATGGCCCGGCCAATGCCCCGGCGGCAGCCCGTTACCAGGGCCGTTTTGCCGTCGAGGCGCAACATATCCATTACATTCATTCAACAACTCCTTTTAAAGTAATTGACCTCACTAACCAGTCCAAATGAGACTTGGCAGCACGCGCATGGGCAAACCGCAACCTGAAACTCATTTCTCCCAAACGGTCACATCTGCCCACCGGGTCCGCGCCGCGTCCGTCGCCACCCGCCTTTCATAACGTCCCGTTTGGCAAAATCCAGCCCCTTGCAAAACCGCAACCTTGTCGCTACAGCAATCGTCGGCGTACGCCACAAAACGCTCGGCCGCCGGCAATGACAGACTGCCCAATAGTGCGCCGGCCTCGCCCCAATGCTGCGGATGGCAGAACAGATCCACCAGGCAAGTCCCCGGCCACAGTTCCTCCCAACTCCAACAAGCAAATCCCACAACGGCCTTGCTCTGGGTTTGCACTAACGCTTTGGCCCGCACATCCCCGCCGTTCTCGCGGCGCTCTCTTTCGGCGTGCAATAGGTAGAGGAAGGGGTGTTCCGTCGATTTACGCGCCAGCAAACCCAACGACGCACAACGCACCACACCGGACCACTGCCCTATAAAAAGTGCCGGCGAGGAGGGCCAATGCCGCCATCCCACTTCTTCAATTGCCGTTGGACCGGGAGCGAAGTAGTCTGCTTCAAACGCCTCTTTAGAGGCACTATAATACTCCATACTGCCGCTGCCCGGATCTATACTGGCAAAGCCGTGCGCTGCATAAATATGGTATGCCGGACTGTCGTACCCCGTGCCCAAAAAAAGCGCTCGTCCCCCCCGTTGGCGAAAATGGTCCATTTGCCATCCCATCACCTGCGAAGCCGCGCCTTTTCGGCGCTCTTCGGGTTTGGTAAATACGTGGCCCAAGTGCCCCACGCCGCCGTATTCGGCCGTCATTATATTGGCAAAGGGCGCCCCGCCGCGGCATAGCAAATAAAAGTACACCTCAATCCCCAATGCTTCGCGCAGAGCCACGGCATTCTGCCAGTTCCACATCCCCGTCTTGTGCACCAGCAGCTCTTCCACCCGCTCCGCCCAATCTATATCTGGCCCGCGCACAACCTGTACGTCGACTTCCTCGCCCGTCTTCAGTACAATCTGTCCCAGCCGTTCATTCATAGGTTTTGTCTCGCATTAGAGCGGTCGCACGCGTATTACTCTGTACCTGCCTTCAAAGGCCGGCGCCGTCACGTACTGATAGCGCCCTTGCCTAAAGGCATCGGCGTGTGAAAAATGCACGTGGCCACAAAAAATAGCGGCCAGATTCTCAGCCGCGCCTTCCGTAAGCAATTGGCGACAAGCGCGCGTGCTTTCGCTCACTTCCGGAATATTCCATTTCTGCTTCCCAGCGTCGCTCCACCCTTCCTCAACTCCCATCATTATAGGTTCCTGCCAACACTCCACTACAGCAGGCGCCAACTCGGGTACGCAAAGGGGGATGTGCATAAAAAGCATGCTCGGTTGTCCCATGGCCAGTTGGTCTTTTAAAAAGGCTACCTGCTCGTCACTCACCAGATAATTGCTGTTATCGAGTGCAATCAGCCGCACGCCGCCCACCTCCAGCACCTGGCACGCCGGATCACCGTTGGTCAATGTGTGAAAACGCGGATAATGTGCTTGCCGGGTCTCGTCGTTCCA
Organism: uncultured bacterium; assembly: GCA_964012055.1. Classification (GTDB taxonomy): domain Bacteria; phylum Latescibacterota; class UBA2968; order UBA8231; family UBA8231; genus CAXGRO01. Next base: position 552 of record CAXGRO010000315.1, on the reverse strand, counting down.
GTCGAGATGAGGAAAATGCCAGTCGTGATTGCCCATAGTATACAAGAAGGGCGTACCCAGCGATTGCGCACTGTGGTCAACCACATCTAGCGCCGCCTGAGAAGGGAAATGAATAATATCGCCCGTCAGCGCCGTAAAATCGGCCCCCTGCACCCGACTCTTTTCGATCAATTCCGCAAAAATCTGGCTAGACGGCACCTCCCCTGGAGTGCGCCCCCTGAAAGACCGGCCTATGCTCTCCACGTGCTCGACCGCGTCGGGATCGCGCTCGTCGCATTCCACCATGTGGCTGTCGGTGATGTGTACAAAGGTCAACTCCTGGCCCAATCCCTCTATCAGAATAGTCGCCTCGTCATCTCGCCCTACGTCCAAATGTTCAATGTTCATCTGCTTCCTCGCTTTTTTAGTTCAATACTGTGGACACTTTTTCGATTTTGAGCGGATTTTTGTAAGGTTGAAATTCGTAAGTGATTATTTATCAACAAGTTACAAATTTCAATATCTATTTATCTAAGCCGTTATTTATCAATGACTTACAAAAAGCGTCCACAG
>CAXGRO010000314.1:0-6757 GCA_964012055.1 uncultured bacterium | reverse complement strand
CGCCCTGGGACTCACAAAGCGCCATAGACAATCCCCCCTACCGGCCGTCGCCAGTAATTACCAGTAGAAACGCCCAACACATGCCCTCCAAGCCCAGACCAAGCCGCCTCTCCCGCCCCCAACAGCGCCTAGTTCTAACCTTAGTCGCTCTGGCCATCTTTATGCTGGCCGACACCCTCTACTTGCTCGCCAACCGCCTGGCCAACACCTTCGACGTACAATACTTTGCCGTAACCGAAATCTCCATGCCCAAATTTTATCAGGGCATGGTCCTGTCGCACACCGCCGTCGGCCTCGCCCTCGTTGTTCTGGCCGTATTTTTTGTACTCTGGCATTTGCCGGCGGTGTGGCGCAAAAGTCGCAAGCGCGCCATCTATACCGGCATTGCCACCGCCGGCCTGGGTTTGCTTTTGGGCATCTCCGGTCTATTTATCCTCAGCGCCGCCCAGAGCCGCGATAATGCCTTGGCCTATTGGAGTCACGTGGGGGCCGCCGCGCTGCTGCCCGTCTTTTATTTGTTGCACCGCCGCATCTCGCTGTGGAAACCTTCGGCGCTGAGCTACCACGTCGTGCCCATATCCATTGTCGGGCTGCTGCTGGCCGCGGTGCTGACACACGGCATCTCCTACGACCGCGAGCAATACACCCGCGCCGCCGAGGAAGCCTTTGCCGCCGGCACCCACCTGGGGCCCGGCTCGCGCCAGCGCGACCTAGCGAGCTTTACCGACGCCGCCTTTATCCCGGCCAATTTTGTGCCCTACCAGAGCCCGTTCTTTCCGGCGGCCACCACCACCACCACCGGCGCCTACCTGCCCTCGCGCATCATCACCCGCGGCGATTTGTCGCAGCCGCAAAAACTAACAAAGGACATCGAGCGCTACGGCTTTGTCGTCGACGAGCCCATCGGCTCCGAGACCTGCGCGCGCTGCCACGCCGACATCGTCGAGCAGTGGTCCAAATCGGCGCACCGCTTTGCTTCGTTTAACAACCCGTTTTACGAGGCCACCATCAACTTCATGCGACAGAATTCCTCCGAGCCCAACGCCGAGGTCAGCGCCCACATCGCCCACATGCAGGGCCTGGAGGGCAAGGAGGCCAAGGTCAAATCCAAGTGGTGTTCGGGCTGCCACGACCCGGCACTGATGCTGGCCGGCAAAATGACCGACGACATCGACCGCACCAGCCCCCAGGCCCAGGCCGGCCTCACCTGCCTGGCCTGCCACGCCATCGACCGCATTCACGACCAGACCGGCAACGGCAATTACAACATCGCCGACGTGCAGGAAGACCCCTACCTCTTTGCCGAGTCCAAGTCCGGCCTGGGGCAATTCGTCCACGACACGGCGCTCAAGGCGCGGCCCGAAGTGCACAAGCGCCAGATGCTCAAACCTTTCTTCCGCACCTCTGAATTTTGCGCCACCTGCCACAAGGTGAGCCTCGACCGGCGCGTCAACAACTACCGCTGGCTGCGCGGCCAGAACGAATTCGACAATTGGCACGACAGCGGCGTCTCGCTCAACGCCTCGCGCACCTTCTACCTGCCGCCCTTCAAGCGCCAGTGCCAGGACTGCCACATGCCGCTGGAAGAGGCCGTATTGGGCGACTTTGCCGCCAAGGACGGCTACGTGCGCTCGCACCGCTTTGTGGCGGTCAATACCGCCCTGCCCTTTTTGCGCAGCGACAACGAAACCATCGAGCGCATCGAAAAATTCCTCCAGGAAGAAAAACTGCGCGTCGATATCTTTGCACTGCGCCAGGGCGAAGAACAAACCGTCTATGCGCTGAATCACACCCAGCCCACACTGACGCCGGGTGAGACCTTTGAATTCGACGTGGTGGTGCGCAATAAGGGAGTCGGCCACACCTTTCCCGGCGGCACCAACGACTCCAACGAAGGCTGGCTCGAAGTGTCGCTTCTAGACCACAACGGCCAGGTCCTAGGACTCAGCGGTGCCGTGGGCGCCGACGGCCACGTCGATCCGCAGGCCCACTTCTACAAAGCGCTGCTGGTCGACCGCCACAGCCAGGCTATCCACCGGCGCAACGCCCAGGATGTGGTGGCCTCGGTCTACACCCGCGTCATCGGCCCGGGCACGGCCGACGCGGCCCACTTCAGCTTTCAATTGCCCGAACAATACGCCGGCAATCAGGTCACCTTGAAGGCCCGCTTGCTGTGGCGCAAATTCGACCGCGCCTATACCGAGTTCGCGTTTAAAACCAATCCAGAAGGCTTTCGCGGTTTCTCCCAAACGCCCGACCTGCCCATCACCCTCATCGCCGACGACGAAGTCAACCTACCGGTGGGCACCGCAGCAACACCTAACTCTATCCCCTCCGAAGACTGGGTCCGCTTCAACGACTACGGCATCGGCCTGTTCCTGCAAGGCGACACGCGCGGCGCCGCCCTGGCCTTTGCCCGCGTCGCCGAACTGGCGCCCGAGCGCCTGGACGGCCCCCGCAACCTGGCGCGCACGGCGCTACAAGATGGCGACTTAGACACCGCCTTTAAACACCTGAGTCGCTGCGAAGAACTGGTCAAGGGAGATCCCCAGACCGCCTGGGTCTGGGCCGTCATGCGCCAGGAGGAGGGCAGTTATACAGAAGCTGCCTCGGCTTACGAGTACGTCCTGCGCCACTTTCCCGAAGATCGGGCCGCCTGGCGCAACCTGGGCCGCGTGCTCTACCTCGACAGCCGCTTTGAAGAAGCGCTGGAGGCGCTCGAAAAAGCCAACCAGATCGACCCAGAAGACCGCATCGTGCACTACCACCGCATGCTCGCCCTGCGCGCCCTGGGGCGCGAGCAGGAAGCCCAAGTCGCCGAGTCGGCCTACCAGTATTTTCAGATCGACGAGTCGGCGCAGCAAGTCACCCGCGCCTACCGCCTGCAACACCCGCACGACAACCACGAAGTAATCAAAATTCACGTACACCTACTGAAGAGCCCGTTAACTGATATATGAAATTTTCCACCAGGCTGTTGCCGCTGGCGCTGGGCGCTGTTCTCTTGTCCTGCGCCGAAGAAGAACAAAAGGTCGAAGCACCCACCGTAGATTACACCAAAACCACCCCGGCCGATTTCACCGCCGTCAAAAAGAGCAAGCAAGCGCCCAAAGTCACTTTCACCGATATCGCCCGCAGCGCCGGCATCAACTTTAGGCACCAGACCGGCGCCGTCGACGACAAGTGGATGCCCGAAACCATGGGCAGTGGCTGCGCCCTCTTCGACTACGACAACGACGACCGCCTCGACATCTACCTGGTCAACAGCACCTACTGGCCGGGCAAGGAAAAAGCAGAGCCGGCCACCGGCAAACTCTACCGCAACCAGGGCGACGGCACCTTTGCCGACGTCACTGCCCAAGCCGGCCTCGACTTTTCGGTCTACGCCATGGGCGCCAACATAGCCGACTACGACGCCGACGGCGACGCCGACATATACCTGACAACCCTGGGCGACAACCTGCTGCTGCGCAACGACGCCGGCCTCTTTACCGACGTCGCCAAAGAGGCCGGCGTCGTCGGCCAGCAGTGGCGCGACGACAGCGGCGGCGCCCAGGACGAGTGGTCGACCTCCGCCGCCTGGGCCGATGTCGACGGCGACGGCTGGCTCGACCTCTTTGTCGCCAATTACGTGCACTGGTCGCCCTCCACCGACATCTACACCTCGCAAGACGGCAAGACCAAATCCTACGCCACGCCGCAGCAATACCCCGGCTCCACCTGCCGCCTCTACCGCAACAAAGGCGACGGTACCTTTGAGGAAACCACGCAACAAGCCGGCGTCGAACTGCCCATGGCCAAATCCATGGGTGTGGCCATGGACGACTTTGACGGCGACGGCCACATCGACCTGGTGGTCACCAACGACACCCAGCCCAACTTCCTGCTGCAAAACCAGGGTGACGGCACTTTTGTCGAGCGCGGCTTAGCGGCCGGCATCGGCTACGACGAAACGGGACGCGCCCGCGCCGGCATGGGCGTCGACATCGCCGCACTCGACAACGACGGCGTGCCGGCCATCGCCATAGGCAATTTCAGTCGCGAGGCCCTGTCGCTCTACCGCCAGGTGCAGGACTCCTTCCTCGACGTCTCCGGCAAACATCGCTTAGTGCAATCAACTCTGCCCACGTTGACCTTCGGTCTGCTCTTTCGCGACTACGACCAGGACGGCTTTCAAGACCTGGTACTGATCAACGGCCACATCGAGCCCGAAATCAACAACGTGCAGCGCGAAATCCAATACGCCCAGCCGCCGCAACTGTTCTGGAACGACGGCGAGAGCCACTTCATCGACGTCTCGGCCCACGTCGGCCCCTTGTTCACCAGCCCCATCATCGGCCGAGGCCTGGCCGCCGGCGATATAGACGACGACGGCGACCTCGACCTCTTGCTCACCACCAACGGCGGCCCGGCCTACCTGCTGCGCAACGACGGCCCCACCGGCCGCGCCATATCCCTGCAACTGCGCGGCAAGGCGCCCAACCTCGACGCCATTGGCGCCGCCGTAAGCGCTCAAAGCGGCGACTTGACCCAGCGACGCATGGTGCGCACCGGCTCTTCCTACCTGAGCCACAGCGCCCCCATCCTCAACTTCGGCCTGGGCCAGCGCGCTCAAGTCGACCGCCTGCACATCCGCTGGCCCGACGGCAGCGAAGAAGAACTGGAAAACCTCGCCGCCGGTTCCAATTACTGGATAGAACAGGGCAAGGGCATCACTCGCCAGCAAGCGTTTATCAAGCCCGATAAATCGTCTCTCTGAGAGGACATCGGCCAAATCCCCGTCCGCGCCAAGCCTGGAGAACACCACTAACCATGTCTTCCTGGGACCACTTAAAAAACTTCCGCCTGCTCCGCCTCAACGCCGTCACCAACTCCGTTTTGCCCATTGAGGAAGAATGGTACAGCCGCTACGGCCTCAACCCCGTCCGCGTCGAAGCCAACACCCCCGAGGGCATTCTCGCCCACGCCGCCGACTGCGACGTGCTCTTTGTCGTCGCCGCCTCCCTGCCGCGCGCCGTCGTCGAAGGCTTCGACAACTGCCGTCTGATCTCGCGCCTGGGCAACGGCACCGACAAGATCGCCGTCGACGTCGCCACCGAACGCGGCATCATCGTCTCCAACTCGCCCTACTTCTGCGTTCCCGAAATGTCCGACCACATCATGGCCATGATTCTCGCACTGGCGCGCCAGCTGCCCAGCCACATGGCCGCCGGCGCCTACCGCGACGGGCGCAACGAGGCCGTGCACATGCAGCGCCTCAGCAGCCAGGTGCTGGGCATCGTCGGCTTTGGTGCCACCGGCCCCGAAGTGGCGCGCCGCGCCAAAGGCTTTGGTTTTGAAGTGCTGGCCACCCGCAAAAACATGAACGCCTCGCGCCAGGAGGCCGACGAACTCGGCGTCGAAATGGTCGACCTCGACACTCTATTGCGCCGTTCCGATTACGTCTCGCTACAACTGCCGCTCACCCCCGAAACTTACCACATGATCGACGCCGAGGCCCTGGCCAAAATGAAAACGGGCGCCGGCCTCATCAACGCCTCGCGCGGCGCCCTGGTCGACGAGTACGCCTTGGCCGATGCCCTGCGCCAGGGCAAGCTGGCCGGCGCCGGCGTCGACACCTTTGAAGCCATCGACGTCTTTGCCGACCCGCCACCGCCGCCCGAGCACCCGCTCTTGGGCCTCGACAACGCCATCCTCACGCCGCACGTCTCCGCCTACTCCGTGCAGGCCGCCGAAGACGTCGCCCGCGACGGCATTCGCAACGCCGTCTGCACCCTCAGTGGCCACCTACCGCCGCCCCAGCACATCGTCAATACAGGCGTCGTACCCCGCTTTGACCTGGCCCCCTACGACGATGCCCTCTTCTCCACCTAAGAAAGGAAACGCATGAGCTCTCCCCTCTTCGATCTCAGCGACCGCGTCGCCGTGGTCTCCGGCGCCGCCCGCGGCATGGGCCGCGCCATGGCCATGGCCTTTGCCGAAGCCGGCGCCCACATTGTGCTGGCCGACCTCGACGCCGACGGCGCCGCAACCACCGCCACCGAAATCGCAGACCTGGGCAGCCGCGCCCTGCCGGTGACCTGCGACGTCTCCAACGTCGAGCAAGTGCGCAACCTCTTCGCCCAGCTCGACGACGAGTTTGGCCGCGTCGACGTATTGGCCAACGTCGCCGGCGAGGGCGTGCTCTGCGCCCCCGAAGACCTCACCATGGAACAGGTGGAACGCTGCCTCAACAGTCTGATTGTCGGCCGCTTTTGCTGCTGCCAGGAAGCCGGCCGCCGCATGCTGAACACCGGCAAGGGCAGCATCATCAACATCGGCTCGCTGGCCAGCATCACCGCTCTGGGCCGCGGCCACACCGCCTACAGCATGGCCATGGGCGGCGTCGCCCAGATGACCCGCGAGCTGAGCACCGAGTGGAGCGGCCGCGGCGTGCGCGTCAACGCCATTCTCTGCGCCCAGGTGGTCAACCCGGGCCTGGAAGAGCGCATGAACGCCGACCCCCACCTGCGCCAGACCTACCTGCGCGGCATCCCCAGCGCCCGCCTGGGCACGCCCGACGACATCCGCGGCCCGGCCCTCTTCCTCGCCTCCGACGCCTCGCGCTGGGTGACCGGCGCTCTGCTGCCGATGGACGGGGGAAATCTGGCGATGAATTCTGGGGGGACTTATCCGGGATCGCCGGCTTTGCCGGGGTTTTAGGTTGTGGATTTCCCCGGTTTTGCCGGACACAATCTGAGCCGTATACTACGGCAGG
>CAXGRO010000313.1:0-6760 GCA_964012055.1 uncultured bacterium | reverse complement strand
CAATGTAGGTTTCGACTATATGATCAATTGGGCGAATTGAGCTCGATTAGTCGGAAATCTGCTGTAAACCGTCAAATCCGCCGGCAATCATTGTATGCGCACAGTTGGTGAGAAGTACGTCGATGCCTTTCTCTACGTATGTCTTGCCGTCCTCCGGGTCGTCGGACCAGAAGAGATTGCAGATCAGACCGAGTTCTTTGGCTCGGCGGATGTGATCCTCTTCGGCGCTTCGGCCGAACTGGAGCCGCTGGCAGGCGTAGCGCTCTGCCATGTCTACTAAAATGGACGGGTCGCCCTGGCTGACGAGGCAGGCGCGGGGCACGTTTGGCGCGTACTCGATTGCGGTTTGCAACGCCGATTCCGTGCCCAGAGCGAGATAAGTGCTAGCGGTCAAGTTGCGTTCGGCCAAAATGTCGCAAACCCGTTTTACCGTTGTGCCATCGGGTCCTTCGCTCTTGATATGGATGTTGAGCCCAACGCGGTCGTCGGCTAGATCCAGAACTTGCTCCAGGCGCGGCATGCGGACGCCGCGCCACACCTCGCCGCAGCGGATGCCCACGTCCAGGTTGCGAATTTCTTCCCAGTTGAGCTCTTCCACTTCTCCCGTGCCGTCGGTCGTGCGGTCCACCGAATGGTCGTGACAGACCACCAAAACGCCGTCGCGGCTGGCCAATAGATCGAACTCGAGTTCGTGGGCGCCTACGGCTATGGCCGCGGCAAAGGCCGGGAGGGTGTTCTCAGGGCAGGCGTGGCTCAGGCCGCGGTGGGCGCAGAGGTGGGGGAAAGGTGAAGAATTTTCCATTTGTGCTCCCGATGAAGTAGACATTCTTGCGATTTAATAGTCACCCAATGCAAACCAGAGTTGCTCGGGGATTTCTGGACTAGAGATTAAACCCGCTTCGAATTTTTCACCCGCGTCTTCGACGGGTGTGAGACACTTTATCTTCCGACTCAAATGCGCCAAACCTATGTTGCTTCTCCATATTAAATGGAGTCTTTTCCGTATCCTTTGTCCAGCGCTTTCACGAAAGTTCTACCGCGATGTGGTCAGTGTGTAACCGAGCCACACCAGGGCTACGCCGAGGACGACCTGTACGCCCACGTTGGCGACCGCCCGCAGGTATTGGTCGTCGCGAATCAATGCAAAGGTCTCGTAGCCAAAAGTCGAGAAAGTGGTGAAGGCGCCCAGGATGCCGACGAGCGCAAATTTGCGGAACTCCGGCCCAAAAAGCTGCCGCGACTCTATGAGCCCGGTGAGTACTCCTATGATGAGACAACCCAGGAGGTTGACCGCCAGGGTCCCATAGGGAAAGGTCGAGAGGGGGAATTGCCGTTGCACCAGTCCGCCGAGCCCGTAGCGGGCGAGCGCACCGAGGAATCCCCCCGAGCCGATGATGAGCGCATGGATCAGGGTCGTTTTCAAATTTATCTCCACTAATCAATTTTATTTTTTTCAATATATTCCCAGTTGATGTTCATCCCCAGGCCAGGACTTTGGGGCAGGTGGACAAACCCCTCGTCGTCCATGGCCTCGCCGTGCTCGTGCAGCCAGGGGGCGGGCGCGTCGAAGTCGATAAAGGGGTGCAAGAGGCCGCGCTCGTAGAATTCGCTGTTGTGCATGGCGCCCAGGGCGTGCAAATTGCCCGGATCGCCGCCGTGGATCTCGCAGCGCATGCCGAACGACTCGCACAGGTGCACGGTTTTCATTAGTGGTGTAAGGCCGCCCACGTCGCCGACGCCGCAGCGGCTGATGTCGCAGGCGCCGGCTTTGATCCACTCGGCGCGCACGTACATTTTGCCCTCGCAGGTCTCGGGGCCGCAAATGGGCAGGCTGGTTTGTTCGCAGAGCCAGATGTAGGACGACATGCTGTGTTCGTCCATGGGTTCTTCCATCCAGTAGTAATCGAGTTGTTCCAGTTCCTTGGCCAGGTAGAGGGCGGCTTCGCGGTCGTAGTAGTGGTAGGGGTCGAGCATGCAGGGCACGTCGGGGCCCACTGCTTCGCGCACCGCGGCGCAGGCTTCGATGTCGCGCTTGGGGTCGGGTGCCCCTTCGTAGGGCGGTTGCCAGGTGTGCAGCTTAAAGGCCGGGTAACCGCGCTGCATACACCACTCGGCGAATTTGGCGTAGTCTTGGGGCGTGGCCAGGCCGCCTTCGAGGTCGTCGCCGCACATGGTGGAAGCGTAGGCGGGCACTTTGTCGCGGTAGCCGCCCAGCAGTTTGTACACCGGCAGGTTGGCGGCGCGGCCGGCCAGATCCCACAGGGCCAGGTCGACGCCCATCAGCACGCCGTCGGACAAGGTACCCAGGTTGAGGCGCTGGCGGTGGTTGAGGTCGCGCCAGATCTTTTCGCGGTCGAACGGGTCTTCGCCGACAATGGCGGGTTTGACGATATTTTCCATGACCTGGGCGTTGGCGCCAAACCAATAGCCGCAGACGTCTTCGTCGGTGGTGATTTTGAGCAGCGAGTGGGTGGTTTCGCGCTCGGGGCCGGGGTGGCCGTGGCCGTCGCTGTCGCGTTCGGTGTTGGTGGTAGTTTTGAAGCGGATGGTTTCTACGTCGGTTATTTTCACAGAGAACTCCTTTCGGTGGTTGGGGCGGCGCTATGCCGGTTGCAGGGCGTGCCAGCGTCGCCTTAATTTAGCGGGAAATTTGTGGTCTTGACAAATGGTTTGCGACGGGGTACATCTCTTGCCAAAATGAGGAGGAAATTTGCTGACGGTTGATGAGGTGCTTTTTCAGTTGCGGGTGCACGGGTGGTGTGTGCTGGAGGGGGTGATCCCGGAAGAGGAGGTGGAGGGGGTAAGGGAGAGTGTGGTGGCGACGGCGGCGGAACAGGTGCGGGGTGAGGTGGACGAGCGCAAGAAGGTGGCGATTAATATTCGCAATATCATCAATGTGAATCAGTCGTTTGCGCCGTACCTGGCCGACGAGCGGATTTTGGGGCCGGCAAGGGCGATTTTTGGGCCGTACATCAGAATGCGTTCGGGCAAGGGATTTGTCGAATATCCGGGGACGCAGCGCAGCAGTTTGCACGCGGACGGGCCGTTTATACAAAGCCAGCCGGTGTGCGTGACGGCGCCCTACCAGGACGCGACGTTGCAACTTACCACGGTGTGGATGCTGTCGGACTTTACCCAGGAGAATGGGGGGACTATACTGGTGCCGGGCAGCCATCGGTCCAATACCAACCGCACGGCCGGGATCGATTTTCCCATACCTTACCCCGGCGAGGTGCAGGTGGTGGGGAAGGCCGGCAGTGTTTTGCTCTTTGACAACAGGCTGTGGCACACCGGCGGCGCCAATTGCAGCAGGGCGCCGCGGGTGGGGTTTCTCTGCCTCTATTTTCCCTGGTGGCTGTGCCAGGATCAAAACCGGCCGCCGGGTACGCCCGAACGCGCCCGGCTTATAGAAGAGACGGGGCTGGGCGATAAGGAATTGGGGCCGGCGACGGAACTGGTCCCTGTGGAAGTGTACGAGGCGCTGCCGGAGGATGTGAAGCCGCTATTGCGGCACTGGGCGGACTTGTGAGATGTAGCGTTGCGGGCGTTGGCTCGCTCTCGGAATAACTAAGGGAACGAGAACTGGGCGGTAAACACTTTTTACAATCGCGAGATAACAAGGAATAAGAACATGAACGTCGAAGAAATTCGCCAGCATTATCCGGGTTTGGAGCCGGGGATCTATTTTAACACGGGCGGGGTGGGCCTGACCTCGCACCAGGTGCGGGCGGCGGTGGATGCCGGCTACGCCAAGCTCTACGAAGAGCACATGCCGCCGATCGACTGGTATTTTGACATGGTCGAAGAGGCCAAGGCGGTGGGCGTCAAGCTCGCCGACTTTTTGGGGGCGCAGGAGGACGAAATTGCGCTGATGTTGAGCACGGCAGACGGCTATGCGAGCGTGCTCGGCGGGCTGCGCTGGCAGGCGGGGGATGAGGTGGTCATTACCAGCGAGGAACACCCCATGCCCTACGACGCGGCGCGGGGTTTGGCCCAGCGCGAAGAGGTGGTCTTGAAGGTGGTGGAATTGGACCACGATCCCGATGTCATACTCGAGCGCGTCGAGCAGGCGTTGACGGAGCGCACCCGCATGATCTGCTTTAGCCACGTGACCACCGACACCGGCCTGTGCTTGCCGGCCAAGGAGATCTGCGCGCTGGCGCAAGAGCGCAACATTTTGACGTTGTGGGACGGCTGCCAGGCCATAGGGCAGTTTCCGGTGGACCTCAACGACATGGGCTGCGATTTCTATGCGGCCAATTGTTATAAGTGGTTGCTCGCCCCCATGGGCACGGGTTTTTTGTATGTGTCCCGACAAGCGCGGCAAATCCTCAAACCCTTGATACGCCCGCACGACCCCCAGGGCCACGCGTCGCAGTACAAGATGGCCAACCCTTCCAACGCGTTGTATCTGGGGCTGGCGGCGACGCTGGATTTTATCAACGGTATTGGCGGCCCCCAGGCTATTGCCGCAGAAGTCGGTCGCAAAGAGACGGCGCTGAGAGAGCGTTTTAAGGCGATCCCGGGCGTTTTGATCCTCAGTCCCGAACACCCCCAAACCCGCACCGGCGTCGTCTCTTTCGCCATTGAGGGGGTCGACGGGGAAGAGGTCTCCAACGCCCTCAAAACGCGCTGGCAGATGACCCAGCGGGGGACTTATATAACGCAGCCGACCGGCGTGCGCATTTCGGTGGCGTTTTACACCAACGAAGCCGAACTCGATGTTCTGGTCGAGGCGGTGACGACGCTGGCGCGCGAAGCCGGTCACGGTTAATCCACCACCTAAGGAGATATAGAAATGGCCATATCCAAACGCTTTGTTGAAACCCGTTTCCCGTCCGGCGTGGTGGGCAGTCTGCCGCGGCCTTTGATGGTGAAGGAGATGCTGCCGGAAGTGCCCGGCCCCGAATCGGCCGAGGCGGCGCGCTCGCCGCAGATGGACGCGGCGGTGCGCTACGCCATTGCAGTGCAAGAGCAGGCGGGGCTCGACCTGGTGAGCGACGGCGAGTGGCGCCGCCACGCCTACACCCACATTATTGCCGACATCGCCACCGGGTTTTCCGCCGATTTGCGCAAGGAGCCGGCGCGCTGGGGCATTTCGATCACCGAGCCGATGGAGGTGGTTAAGCCGGGCCTGGTGGCCGAGGAAGCGCGCTTTTTAGTGGAGGCCACCGACCGCATGACCAAGGTATGTTTGCCGTCGCCCTATTTGCTGGGGGTGCGGCTGTGGGAAGAGGAGATATCGTCCAAGGCCTATGCGACGCGCGATGAATTTATAGACGCACTGGTGTCCATTTTGCGCGACGAATTGCTGCAATTGCAGGACACCGGGGTGACGGTGGTGCAGATCGACGAGCCGCACCTATGCGTGCTGGTGGATCCGTCGTACCGCGATTCGTTTGCCGACGCCCAGTACGAGATGGACCTGGCGGCCGACAAAATCAACGAGATGCTCGACGGCCTCGACAACATACAGACGGCCCTGCACCTGTGCCGGCGCAATTGGGGCCGCCGGGGCTGGGGCGCCGAGGGCGGCTACGAGCCCATTATCGAGACGATGAAGAAGATTGACGTGGACCAGTACGTGATGGAGTTCAGCATTCCGGTTGCCGGCGACGTGGCCATTTTGCGGGAGTTGCCCGACGACAAGCTCATTGGGCTGGGTGCGGTGGAGTGCCGCTTTGAGAAGATCGACACGCGCGACGAGATCGTCGGCCGCGTGGAGGAGGCGCTCAAGCACGTCGACGCGGAGCGTTTGAGCCTCAATCCCGACTGCGGGTTTTCGCCCGGGTTGGAGGGGGTGATGTCGTTGGAGGAGCCGTACCAGAAGCTCAAGAACGAGGCGGCGGCGGCGCGGCGTTTGCGGGAGCTGTACGGGTAGGGCGTCAAGAATGGTACGGAAGGTCTTGATCGTCTTAAGGAGAGAGTGATCTCTTATGGTATTGGTTATATCTCTCAGAATATAAATGAGAGATGTCTTACAATTTAGCCTGGATGGGAAGAATTTTTGCCTTCCACACCGTTATTCCGCATGGTAGGGCTCAATGCCGAACATCCGCGCCGCGTTGCCGCCCAGGATCAAGTCTTTTTCGTCCGGCGTTAGAAAATCGCAGTGCAGGCGGATAAAGTCTATGGCCTGGCGGTAGGTGCACCACAGGGTCCAGCCGACCGGGCTGTCGGTGCCCCACAGCAGTTTTTCGGCGCCGACCCGGTCGCGCATGGCTTTGAGCATTTCCTGGCCCTGGGGGTAGGGGTATTCGGGTGATTTGGCCGGAAAGAGGATTTCGGCATACACGTTGGGCCGGGCCAACAGCGACATCACTTCTTCGGGGATGCCTATATCCTGGATGATGGCGGCCGGCACCAGGCCGTGGGTGGCTACGGTGTTGATGTGGGAGTAGCGCTGGGTCCAGGTGTCCAACTCGGCGATGCGGCGCATGAACATTTCAACGCGGTTGACGGTGCGGTCGTCGATGAACCAGAAGATGGGTACCTGGAGCCGCTGCATCAGATCCCACAGCGGCTCGAGTTTGGCGTCGTTGAGGGAGACGTCTTGCTGCATGACGGAGAACGGCTCAACACTAAAGTAGACGCCTTTGTTGCCGTGCTCGACGATGGCCGCTTCTAATTCTTCCAGGCGCGCCGGGTCGTCGGCCTCGGGTTCCCAGATTTGCGCCAGCCCGATAAAGCGGGTGGGGTAGTGGCGCATGGCTTGGCCGTAGTATTCGTTGAGGTCGCCGTAGACGTGGTCGGCCTGGAG
>CAXGRO010000312.1:0-6769 GCA_964012055.1 uncultured bacterium | reverse complement strand
AGCCGTTTGCTGGGCACGCCGGCCAAAGCGGTCGGTAAGGCTGCCAGCATTGACCTGGAAAAGCAATTCCTGTTGGCGCAAGCGCTCCAGCAATTCGGGCTTGCGGGCGAAATTGCGGTGGCGCTCTGGATGGGCCAGTATGGGTTTGAATCCGGCGGCGCGCAACTCGAACAATCCCTGCTCCAAACCAGGGGGCAATTGATGCCCAAAAGGCAGATCCACCAGTGCGTACACGCCGCCCTCGGCCAGCGTGCCCGAAGGCCAGCGGGCAATTTCGGCCAGGCCAAAGCGAAACGTCAGCTCCGCTCCCAAGTGCAGTTCCACGGGAATGCCTCGCTTTTGACCACTTCTTTAAATGCGGCAAAGCGCTCGCGATGCAGCGCCTCTTTGGCGACGCTATCGCCCGGCTTGAGATGGGGCGTCAACACCGCCGCCTCAATGCCCTCGGCCAAACCGCGGCGCAACATCTCCAGCGCCATTTCCACCGAGGCCGCCCCGTCGTCTACCTCGGGTAATACGTGATTGTGGAGATCGACCAGGCCGACCACGGGGAGCTCAGCCCTTCCAATGAACGGCGCTGCTCAACTCGCCCACCAGGCGTTCCAAATTTTCGTCACCGCCTTCCAGCACCGTGCTAGTCACGACAAAATCGGCCCCCGCCTCCACTTTGGCGCGTGCCGTCTCCGGGTCGCGAATGCCGCCGCCCACAACGACGGGGATGGAAACATAGTCTGCCACGGCGCGCACCATCTCATCCGGCACCGAACTGTGGGCGCCGCTGCCGGCCTCCAGATATATCAATTTCATGCCGATGTATTCGGCGGCCAGGGCGTGGGCCATGGCAATATCCACCTTAGTGCGCGGTATAGGCAGAGTGTGGCTCATAAACTGCACTGAAGTCAACGATCCGGACTCTACGATGATATAACCGGTTGAAATGACTTCGACGCCGCTCTGTTTTAAGAGCGGCGCAGCTTTGACGTGTTCGCCGATCAACAATTCCGCGTTGCGGCCGCTGACCAGTGATAAAAAGAGCACGGCGTCGGCCAGCGGCGACACCTGAGTGGCGCTGCCGGGAAAACAAATAACCGGAATGTCGACCAATTTCTTGACGCGCGAAAAAAAAGCGGCCTGGTTGCCCGAAAACATCAGGCTGGTGCCCACCAGCACGGCGTCGGCGCCGGCCGCAGCGCAAATCGCCACGCGGCGCTCCAATTCCTCGAGCGGCAGGCGGTCGGGATCGAGCAGCGGCAAATAGCCTGCGCCGCGGCGCTCGCGCACTGCGTGCAAATATTCTAGTGTGGTATCGCTCATCTTATTGCAATTGTTGCCGCACGATATCCTCTACGGCCTGCAGTGCGGCGTCCAACTTTTCCGGATCGCGGCCGCCGGCCTGTGCCAAATGCGGTTTGCCCCCGCCCGAGCCACCCACCAATTGCGCCACCTGCTTGACGATATCGCCGGCCTTCAGCTGGCGCGCCGCAGTCAGGTCGTCGGTTACTACCGCAACCAGCGCCACCTTGCCGTCGATGGCGGCACCCAAAACGGCAGCGCCCGAGCCCATGCCGTCGCGAATGCCGTCGGCCATAGTGCGCAACGCCCCCACGTTGGCCACCTCGACGCGCCTGGCCACCACTTTAACTCCCTCGACTTCGCTGGACTCGCCTGCCAGCTCACCGCCTTCCAGGTCGGCCAGGCGCCGCTGCGCCGCGGCCAGGTCGCGCTCCAATTCGCGGTTTTGTTGCAACATGGCTTCAAGTTTATTCGGCAAATCGCCCATCTGCGCGTTGAGCAAGGCACCAAGCTGGTCCAACACATCTCGCTGTTGGCGCACCCGCCGTTCGGCCGAGGTGCCGGTCAGCGCCTCGGCGCGCCGCGTGCCGGCGGCAATGCCGCCTTCGGAAGTCAGGTCAAAGAAGCCGATTTCGCCCGTAGCACCCACGTGCGTGCCGCCGCACAATTCCAGGCTGTAATCGCCAATTTTCACCACCCGCACCCGATCGTCGTATTTCTCGCCGAAGAGGGCGCGCGCCCCCAATTGCTTGGCCTTTTCCAAATCTTCCTCAAATGTGGCCACTTCTATATCGGCGCGAATATAGTCGTTGACCTGAGCCTCTATCTGGCGCAACTGTTCCGGCTCTACCGCGGCAAAGTGCGAAAAGTCAAAGCGCAAGCGCTCGGGCGCCACCAGCGACCCCATCTGGTCGACGTGATCGCCCAGAGTGCGACGCAGTGCCTCGTGCAAGAGGTGAGTGGCCGTGTGGTTGCGCGCCGCGTCACAGCGCGCCGTGGCGTCTACGGCAGCGCGAACCTTGCCGCGCAAAGCGTCCGACTCTCCCTCTGCGAGGCGTCCCAAATGCACAATGCCGCCGCGCCCTTTGACCGTCTCTTCGATATCCACCACAAAGCCGTCGCCGGCAATACGCCCCTTGTCGCCCACCTGTCCGCCAGACTCGGTGTAGAACGGCGTTTGGTCTAGAATGAGGCGTACCTTCCCCTCTTTCCCAACGTCGGCGCGCACAATTTGCGCCTCAGCCTCTAATTCGCCGTAACCAATAAAGTGCGAGTGCTCTTCTTCGATGATGTCATCAACGCCTTCGCTGGCCACAAAGCGTTTGCCTGCCGCGGTGCGGGCGCGCTGCCGCTGCGCATCCAATTCCGCAGAAAAACCCTCGGTGTCGACCTCCAAACCCCGCTCCCGCGCCATTAACTCGGTGAGATCGAGGGGAAAACCGTAGGTGTCGTACAGTTGGAAAGCGTCGGCACCGCTAATTTCGCCTTTCTGACTTACGCGCTCAAAAATCTCCAGGCCGCGATCCAGTGTCTTGCCAAAGTTCTCCTCTTCCGAGCGGATGACCAGGGCAATGTGGTCGCTCTTGTCGACAATCTCTGGAAAGACGTCGCCCAGATTGTCGGCCACGGCGGCGGCCATCTGGTAGATGAAGGGCTCGTGCAAGTCTAAATTGCGGCCAAAACGCGCCGCCCGCCGCAAAATGCGCCGCAGCACATAGCCGGCCCCTTCGTTGGAGGGCAGAGCCCCATCGCCAATGGCAAAGGTCAGGGCGCGCACATGGTCGGATATGACGCGCATGGCCACGGCGTCTTGGCCGCTGTAATCGCGGCCCGACAGTTCGGCAATGCGGTTGATGAGGGGTTTAAAAATATCGGTGTCGTAATTGCTGTGCACGTCCTGCAAAATGCTGGTTATGCGCTCAAACCCCATGCCCGTATCGACATGCTTGGCCGGCAACAGGTGCAATTTGCCGCTCTCGTCGCGATTGTACTGGATAAAAACCAGATTCCAAATCTCAATCCAATCCTGGCTATCGCCGGTGATGCCGGCCAGGCCCTGCTCGGGGGTCTGCCCCGCCGGATCGTCGCCCAGGTAGTAGTGAAATTCGGAACAGGGGCCGCAGGGACCGGTGTTGCCCATTTCCCAGAAATTGTCCGACGCCGGCAGCCGCAGGATGTGGTCCTTGGCTATGTCGGTGTGCTCGAGCCACAACTGCTCGGCCTCTTCGTCCGGACCCAAATCGTCGCCCTCGTTGCCTTCAAATACCGTGCCCCATAGGCGGTCCTTTTCGAGGCCCCAGCGCTGGGTCGCCAACTCCCACCCCCAGGCGATAGTCTCTTGCTTGAAATAATCGCCAAACGACCAATTGCCCAACATTTCAAAGAACGTGTGGTGTTGCAGGCTGATGCCCACTTCCTCCAGGTCGTTGTGCTTGCCGGAAACGCGAATGCACTTCTGCGTGTCCACCGCCCGGGTGTAATCGCGTTTGCCCAGCCCCAAAAACACGTCCTTAAACTGGTTCATGCCGGCGTTGGTAAACAGCAACGTGGGGTCGTCGTGCGGCACCACCGAAGCACTGGGTACACGCTGGTGCGCGTACTCCTCAAAAAACCTCAGATACTCTTCCCTAATCTCCTTGGAAGTCATGCTCCCTTATCTCCTCCCAAACCTGTTTTACGGCCTTGCTAACCACATCTTCATTGTAGCCGCGCCGCGCCAAAAAATCGTACATGCGACGCCGCGCTTTGTGCTCCTCAATACGGCTGTAACGCCGCCGCTGCTTGCGCAATAAATCGGCAGCCGCGTCGGCGGAACTGAGGGCGTCGGCGAATTCCTCCAATGCGTCCTCTACAATTTCCTGGTCGATGCCTTTGCGCCGCAAATCCTGCGCCAATTTGGCCGGTCCCGCTCCACTGCCCTCCACCCGCACTTCCACCCAACGGTGCGCCAGGGCGCGGTCGTCCACCAATTTTAAGTCTTCCAAATAGGCGATTATCTGGTCGACTACAGCGCTGGCAAATTCTTTTTCCTTTAGCTTCTGCCGCACTTCGTGTACCGAGCGGTCGCGGCCCGACAAATAGCGCAGCGCCGCCTGGCGCGCTTTGCTCAAGGTTTCCTCTTCCAGGGCAATTTCAGTCATGTCTACGACTCATTTGTTTCGGCGGCATCAACATCGGCAATTTCGCCCTCTCCGTCTTCCACTCGCAAGCCCAACTCCTCCCTTAGGCGGCGCTCCAGCGGTTCGGAAACTTCGGGGTGCTCGGCCAAAAAGAGCTTGGCATTTTCGCGGCCCTGGCCCAGGCGCTCGCCCTCGTATGAAAACCAGGCGCCGCTCTTTTCGACTAGGCCCTTGTCGACGCCGATGTCTATGAGATCGCCCTCGCGCGACATGCCGATGCGCTCGCCCTGAAAAATGATGTCGAACTCCGCCTCGCGGAAAGGCGGCGCCATCTTGTTCTTGGCCACTTTGATGCGCGTGCGGTTGCCAATGTCTTCTTCGCCGTCTTTAATGCGGCCTATGCGGCGGATGTCGAGGCGCACTGATGCGTAAAAAGGCAGAGCTCGACCGCCCGTGGTCGTCTCGGGATTGCCAAACATCACGCCGATCTTCATGCGCAATTGATTGAGGAAAATCAAACAGGTGTGCGAGCGGTTGATTGAACCTGCCAGTTTACGCAGCGCCTGCGACATGAGCCGGGCGTGCAAGCCCATGTGCGAATCGCCCATATCGCCCTCCAATTCGGCCTCGGGCACCAGCGCCGCAACCGAATCCAGCACGATCACGTCAAAGGCGCCGCTGCGCACCAGCGTATCGACAATCTCCAGGGCCTGTTCGCCGCTGTCGGGCTGCGAGATGATTAAGTTTTCTATATCCACGCCAATGCGCCGGGCAAAATTGATGTCGAGCGCGTGCTCGGCGTCGATGAAGGCGGCCGTACCGCCACCCTTTTGGGCCTCGCGCACCACGTGCAACGAGACCATGGTTTTGCCGGCGCCTTCGGGGCCAGAAATCTCTATGATACGGCCCTTGGGCAAACCGCCAATACCCAGGGCAGCGTCCAGCGCCAGAGATCCGGTCGGAATGACTTCAATCTCCAGGGCGCTTTGCTGGTCGCCCATGCGCATAATGGAGCCCTTGCCGTACTGCTTTTCTATCTGCGACATGGCCAGGTCGATGGCCTTGTCCCTATCCTGAGCGCCGTTGTCGCGTCCGTTGTCCGCCTTTGCCATATCTCCTCAGCTGGATGAGAGAGAGGGAAATACCATCATGCCGATGCGCATGAGCACATTGCCGTACACGCCGGCTATTACGTCGTCCATTACAATGCCCCAACCACCGGGCAGATCCTCCAGACGGCGGGCCGGCTGCGGTTTGATAATGTCGAGTGCCCGAAAAACGAAAAAGCCGACCACTGCGGTCCACAAACCGTGGGGCAAAAAAGCCACCGTCACCAAAAAACCCACCCCCTCGTCAACAACTACGGCACCTGGATCCTTACCCCATTCCCCCACCATTGCCTGGGCGGTGTACACCGCTACAAAAAAAGTAAGCGCCAATACTGCAAGCCAGGCAGCCACCCCCAAAGAGGAACAAAAAAAATAATAAATAATCGCCGTTACGGCACTCCCCGCCGTTCCCGGGGCAATGGGCGCATAGCCCGAAAAACCCAGTGTGGCGACCAGTTTTTTTATAAAGTGGGGAAGAGCCTTGCACGAATCGGTCAAGGGAGCCGACCAGCTCAGGATTTATTGAGGGAGAAACTGGCGCGAAATAGATAGTGGAAACCCGACAATACCGTCAGGAAGAGAACCGCGGCCATCAACCCATTGGTCAATACCTGAACGCCCTCCGGCGGCAGGATCCCCCCCTGGTTGAACTGACTCAACAACTCCTGCAGGCCTACCAGAAAGAGAATCACCACTACCGTAAAAAACTGCACGGCGGTCTTCCATTTGGCCAGGCGCGTGGTGACCAATTGTTTTCCGCGATAGATGCCGTAGAGCCGCATGGCGGTAATCACTACATCGCGCACGATGATGGGCACGATCAACCAGGCGTGCACCAGGCGCGCCCAGGCAAAAGCGACCAGAGCGGAAGTAACCAGAATCTTATCGGCCAGGGGATCGAGAAAACGCCCCGCGGCCGTCACCTTATTGCCCGATCTGGCCAGCCTGCCGTCGTAGTAATCGGTCAGTGCCGCCAGGGCAAAAACGACAAAGGCGGCGCTGCGCCAATACCAGGTCTCCGCCGACAGCATGACCAGAAAAAGAGGTGTCAGACAAATGCGCAACACCGATAGAAAATTGGGCCAATTGATAAATTCGCGCCGGTTCATTATCCTCGCTCCAACTCTAACTAATTTTGCAGTTATAGGGCACGGCGGCCCTCCAGTGCGTGTGCCAGGGTCACTTTGTCGGCCAGGTCGAGATCGGCGCCCACCGGCAGGCCGCGCGCCGGGCTGGTCACCTTGACCA